>JAJPJN010000180.1 GCA_021324185.1 Terriglobia bacterium
CCTGGCAGCGGAGGGCGCGCTCGGCGAGCCAGGTGTGGCGGGCCATTTTGCCGACCAGCTCGCGTTCGACTTCGTCGGCGGGCTGTTCGGCGCGCATAAAGCTTTCGAAGAGAGCCTCGTATTCGGCCTGACTTTCCGAGGGCAGGACCTGAAATCTGCCACAGAGGCCGTGCTTGAAGGCGTTCCGGGAGATTTTTTCGAGGCCCGCGGTGGTGGTGGGGCCGGTGCTCTTTTGAGCATTGGCGCGATTGGCTTCAAGTTTGGATTCGGAGATAGACATATAAAGTGAGTTCCTTTGGGTTACGGGCCGCTTGCTGGTGCGTGCGGCTCCGCTGATTACTCTGAGGGATGGGTAGTGCGGAGGAGGCTTTATGGCCCGCGTAATCTATTGGCAGAAAGATAGATACAAAATTTTGACAAATTGAACTGATTCAGAAACGGCTCGCGCAAATCAGATCAAGCGGCCGCCGCTGCGATCGATGCGTTCAGCGCCCAGATACGGCTGGAGAGCCACCGGGACGCGCACGCTACCATCCGCTTCCTGGTAGTTTTCGACAATCGCGACCCAGGTGCGCCCAACCGCCAACCCGCTGCCGTTGAGCGTGTGGACGAATTCCGGTTTGCCTTTGCCGGCTCGATAGCGGATCTGCGCGCGGCGCGCCTGAAAGGCTTCGAAATTGGAGCAGGAGGAAATCTCTTTATAGGCATTCTGGCCGGGGAGCCAGACCTCAAGATCATAGGTCTTGGCCGAACTGAAGCCCAAGTCGCCCGTGCAGAGAGCGACGCGGCGGTAGGGGAGTTCCAGTTTCTCCAGAATTGTTTCCGCATTGCGCGTCAGCTTCTCGAGTTCTGCGGCGCTTTGTTCGGGCCGGGTGAACTTAACCAACTCGACTTTTTGAAACTGATGCTGGCGAATAATGCCGCGCACGTCACGCCCGTAAGAGCCGGCTTCGCTGCGAAAACAAGGCGTGTAGGCACACAATGAAATGGGCAGCACATCGCCGTTCAGCGTCTCGTCACGAAATAAGTTCGTAACCGGAACTTCCGCTGTCGGGGCCAGCCACAGATCGTATTTTTCGCACTTGAACAGATCCTCGGCAAATTTCGGCAACTGGCCGGTTCCAAACAGGCTGTCGGAATTCACCAAAAAAGGCGGCAGCACTTCCTGGTAACCGTGCTCGCGAATGTGGATGTCGAGCATGAAGTTGATCAGAGCCCGCTCCAGACGCGCGCCGAGCCCCCAATAGACGGCAAAGCGCGCTCCCGCGATTTTCGCAGCGCGTTCCAGATCGAGAATGCCGAGTTCAGGACCGAGATCCCAGTGAGCTTTGGGGACGAAGGAGAATTCGCGCGGCGCTCCCCAGCGATGTATCTCCTGGTTTGCGTGTTCGTCCCGGCCAACAGGCACGCTCTCATTGGGAAGATTCGGCACGCGAGCGAGGAAGTCGCGAAACTCCGTATCAAGCTCTTCCACCTGATGATCGAGCTCGGCGATCCGTTCGCCGATTGCGCGAACCTGCTGCTGGCGCCCGGAAGTATCGACGCCTTCCCTGCGCAATTTTCCAATCTCCGCGGTGGCCTGGTTGCGCTCTGCTTTCAACCGCTCGCTTTCGGTGACATACTGCCGCCGCCGCGCATCGAGGTCGCGGAACGCATCCACGTCGAGCGCGTAACCGCGTCCAAGTAATCGTTCGCGAATGGTGTCAATGTGGGAGCGGAAGAACTGTAGATCGTGCATTCTTGGGAGATTCGCGCGGCGCTCTAGTGCCGTTGTTCCAGCGGTATCCAGGGCTGGCCGTCGGGCTTGCCAGTGTAGTCGGCGCGCGGCCGGATCAGGCGGTTATTTCTATATTGTTCGAGGACGTGGGCTGTCCATCCCGACATGCGGCTCACGGCAAAGATGGGTGTGAACAGATCGATGGGTATGCCGAGCGAATAATAAGTTGACGCCGAATAGAAATCGACATTCGCGTTCAAACCTTTCATATCGCGCACGGTCTGCTCGACGCGCGATGATTTTTCGTACAGCTCGGTATGGCCGGTGCGCTTGCCCAGCTCTTCGCTCATCTTCTTCAGGTGGATTGCGCGAGGATCGAGCACCTTGTAAACGCGGTGGCCGAAGCCGGCGATTTTTTTCCTGTTATTGAGATCGTCCTTCACCTTTTGGACTGCGTCATCGGGTGATTTGGTCGCGAGCAACATGCGAATGACGTCTTCATTGGCGCCGCCGTGGAGCGGACCTTTCAGCGCTCCGATGGCTGAAGTAACGGCGGAGTAGATATCCGACAGCGTGGCGGCGGTGACGCGGGCGGCGAACGTAGAGGCGTTCAATTCGTGATCGGCGTGCAAAATCAAAGCGACATCGAAGACGCGCTCCAGGACATCATCGGGCTTTTTCCCGGTCAGCGTGTATAGGAAGTTCGCGGCGTAGCCGAGATTTGGATCGCCGGGAATTGGCTCCCTGCCATTGCGGAAATTATCGTAGCTGGTGACAATGGTGCCCACGCGCGCCATCAACTCTACGGCTTTTTCAGTGCTGGCCTCAATCGAGTTGTCCCGTTCGGCCGGATCATAGAGACTCAACATGGAGACGGCGGTGCGGAGCACGTCCATGGGCAAGACTTTGGCGGGCGCTGATTTCAGAAACGCGTTGACGTGTTGCGGTAACTCACGCTGCGCTCGCAGGGATTGCTTTAACTGGTCGAGTTCTTTGGCAGTTGGCAAGCGCCCGTTCCAGAGAAGATAGATTACCTCTTCAAAGGTCGCGTTTTCCGCCAGTGTGTGGATGTTGTAACCACAGTAGCTCAGCACCCCCTGGTTGCCATCGATGTAGCAAATTCTGGATGAGGTTGCGACTACACCTTCAAGCCCTGCCCCCGCGCTTGCCATTGAAATGTCGGATCTCCCGCTATGATTCTATAACTCGGGTGTTTGTTGGGCCGAAGTCATTTACAGGGCCGGTCTTCTTCGCCGGTGATTTCGCGCCAGCGATTGATCAAATCCTGGCAGGCGCCGCGCCAATTCGGGAAATGAAATTCAAAGCCGGCATCGAGCAGGCGTTTGGGGATAACTCTGCGGCTCTTCAGAATCAGCTCTGTTTCGGTAGCCATAAAAAGCGCGCCGATCCGGAGCGCCCAACTGGGAGCGGGCAAGCCGATGTAACTGGTGCAATAGGTTCGCCGGAGAATGCACATGAATTCGCGGTTTCTCTCCGGGCAGGGCGAGGCCAGGTTCACGATGCCTTCCATATCCTCTCTTTGGATGAGGAACTCGATGGCACGCACGAAATCGACGTCGTGAATCCAGGAGATGTATTGCGTACCGGGGCCGGATGGGCCGCCTAAGCCCCAACGGACCAGGCGTAACAGATGATCGAAGATGCCGCCGGGATCGGGGCTCATAGTCATCGCGCTGCGGAGGGCCACCTTTCTGGTACCCGGCGTCTGCGCGGCGAAGAACGCCTTCTCCCAACTCGTGGCCACATCGATGCTAAAACGCCATCGGGGCGGCGCGCCAGGCTCGTCGCCCCCGATTTCGCCGCTGAACTCGTCCATCGGCCTATCAATCGCGTGGCGGTAGATGGTGGCAGTACTTGCGTTCATCCAAAGCCGGGGTGGTTTTTTCGCAACCGAGATGGCGTCGCCGACCAGGCGGGTTGTGAATATGCGGGAATTCTTGATTTCCCGCCGGTTGGCGGCGTTATAGCGGCAATTGACGCTGCGGCCTGCCAGATTGATGACGACATCCGCGCCGTCAACTTCTTTTATCCAGGGACCTAAATTCTCCCCATCCCACAGAACGACGGGCCATTCGGCCTCTACCGGATGGCGGGCGATGGCGGTAACCGAGTGGCCCTGCTCGCGGAAATGCCGCGCCAGGATGTTACCCACCTGCCCTGTACCTCCGGGGATGACGATGCGCAGGGGACGTGCAACGGGCATGAGACGACGTCTTTGCACGATTGTCCCATGCACTCACGAAACGGGAGCAGCGTCCGGTACTAAAACAAAAGCCCCGGAGCAGGGACTCCGAGGCGTAAGAAGTTCCGTTGCGATTTGCCTTAACTAACGCTCACCGAAGCTCCAGCCCACGGAAGCGCTGTATTCAGGCACCCAGTTGCTGCCAAACTGGAAGAAATTGTTCACGTAATGCGCATCCACTTTGGGCTCGATGAACAGGTGGGGTGTCGCATAGAACCGCAGCCCGGCCGCGAGATGTGTCTGAAAATGGTTTGAGCTGGCAACAGTGGCGCTGTTGCTGGAGCATCCTGAAAACACATTGCAATACGTGGAGCTCTCATAAAAAGAAAGCTTCGTCCCGCCGATCCCAGCCTGCAATTCCGGCACGACGTATTTGAACTTGCGGCCCGTGGGCATGAGGATCGCGTTGAAGTCATAGAAAAACGGGCGATAGGTCAACCCGGCATACGCCCCCTGGGCGAAACGGAAATCCGTTTCAGCGCCGAAACCAATCCACGGCTTGAACATCACATCGGCGCCGAATTTGCCGAATACACCCGCCATACTGGGCGTGGTAAAGACACCGGTTCCAAACGTGTTGATCTGCTGGCCACTCGAGCTGACGCTGGCGGTACCAACGCCGGCAAAAACATCCAGTCCTGATTGTGCGCTCGCAAACGTGGCGGCCACACACAACCCCAAAGCTAAAGGTAATGTACTGCGTAACAGCTTAGACATTTTTCTCCTCACTAACTTAATTGGCGGTGCAGAATTGAAAGCGCACAGGGCAAAATGAGCGCCCGTTGTGCGCGACGATCTATAAGCTTCTATGGTTAGCGCCCCTGTTGCACTAACCTCTGCACTCAGAGCTTCCGACGTGAGGAGATACGGCCGAGTTTCACGAAGTAATTACTACGGAAATACTAAGTAGACAGACTAGGCAATAGAAGGATCGATCGTTTCCGAATTGAGCCCCAGTTCCTGTATGGCCTGTCTTGCCCGCTGCGGGTCGAAGCGCTTCCAGGACGCAAGGCGGGAAAGCGCGGCTGCCGCAATGCTTTGAGCATCTACTTCGAAAAATCGCCGCAAATGCTCGCGATTCTCACTGCGGCCGAATCCGTCTGTGCCGAGCGCGGTCAGCCTGCCTGGAAGCCAGGGAGAAACCTGATCGGCAACAATTTTCATATAGTCTGTAGCCGCAATGATAGGCATGTCGATGTTGCCGAGCGCCTGTAGCAGATACGGCGTGCGAGCCGGTTCGCCCGGATGCAATCTGTTCCAGCGATCGGTGAGGAGTGCGTCACGGCGTAACTCGGTATAACTCGTCACGCTCCAAACGTCTGCACTAACACCATACTTTTCGGTCAGGATACTTTGCGCTTTTAGAGCTTCATTCAGAATCGGGCCGCTGCCGAACAGAGTCACTTGCGCGGGCGCCTGCCCGGAGCGCTTGTATAAGTAGAGGCCACGAAGAATTCCTTCGCGAATCTGGCCGCCTTCCGGCATGGGAGGCTGCACGTAATTTTCGTTGTAGACGGTCAGATAGTAGAAATGATCTTCATTGTTTTCGTACATCCGGCGAATGCCGTCTTGCACGATAACGGCAATTTCGTATCCATAAGCCGGGTCGTAGCTCTTGCACGATGGAAGGACACTGAAGAGCACGTGACTGTGCCCGTCGTCGTGCTGCAATCCTTCGCCTAACAACGTGGTGCGGCCGGCCGTTCCGCCGACCAGAAAACCTTTCCCGCGGGAATCGCCGAAGGCCCAGATCAGGTCGCCGATGCGCTGGAAGCCAAACATCGAATAGTAGATAAAGAACGGAATGGTGGGCGCGCCGATATTGGCGTAAGCCGTTCCGGCAGCGGTAAAAGAAGCCATAGCTCCGGCTTCCGTGATTCCTTCTTCCAGAATCTGCCCGTTTTGCGCTTCCTTGTAGTACATCAGGACGTCGCTATCGACCGGTTTGTAGAGCTGCCCGCCGGCTGCATAGATGCCGCGCTCGCGGAACATCGATTCCATGCCGAAGGTGCGGGCTTCGTCGGGAATGATCGGAACGACGTATTTGCCGATTTCGGGAACTTTCAACAGCGCCTTCAATACGGAAACAAAAGCGCTGGTGGTGGAGGCCTCACGGCCGCGCGATCCGCCGAGGGGCTCATGAAAGGTCTCAAGCGGCGGCGCTTTGAGATCGATCTTGTTCGGGGCCCGTTTGGGCAGATATCCGCCCAGCGCTTCTCTGCGCTGCCTCAGATAGCGCATTTCAGGGCTATCTTCCGGCGGGCGCATGAAGGAAATCGAGTGGATCTCTTCTTTCGTCAGATTTACTTCGAAGCGGTTGGCAAGATAGAAAAGCTCCTCCTCGTTCAGCTTTTTTTGCTGATGGGTAATGTTCTTGCCTTCGCCGGCCTCACCCAAGCCGTAGCCTTTGACGGTCTTGAATAACAAAACGGTGGGCTGGCCTTTGTGCTCCACTGCCTTTTTGAAGGCGTTGTAAACTTTCACCGGATCATGGCCGCCGCGGCGGAAGCGGGCAATCTGCTCGTCCGTGTAGTTTTCCACCAGCTTGAGCAACTCCGGGTACTTTCCGAAAAATTCCTTGCGAGTATAAGCGCCGCCGCGCGCTTTGAAGTTCTGATATTCGCCATCTACGCACTCTTCCATCCGCTTGAGCAATAAGCCGGATGTATCGCGGGCGAGCAATTCATCCCAATCGCCGCCCCAAATCACCTTGATGACGTTCCAGCCTGCGCCGCGGAAGATGCGCTCGAGTTCCTGAATGACGCTGCTGTTGCCGCGCACCGGCCCGTCGAGCCGCTGCAGGTTGCAGTTGATGATGAAAATGAGGTTGTCGAGTTTCTCGCGCGAGGCGACGTGTAGCGCTCCGGTTGATTCCGGTTCATCCATCTCGCCATCGCCGCAAAACGTGAAGATCTTGCGGTCCGTTTTGGGAATGATGCCGCGGTTTTCGAGGTAGCGCAGAAAGCGCGCATTGTAAATCGAGTTGATGGGGCCAAGGCCCATGGATACGGTGGGAAACTGCCAGAAATCGGGCATCAGCCAGGGATGCGGGTAGGAAGAGAGCCCGGGCTGATCGCGCAGCTCATGGCGGAAATTCAGCAGATGCGCTTCCGTCAGCCTGCCTTCGAGGAAGGCGCGGGCGTAGACGCCGGGGGAGGCATGGCCCTGGTAGTACACGAGGTCGCCCGGCTGGCCATCGATGCTGGCGCGGAAGAAGTGATTGAAACCTACCTCGCTGACCGTGGCGAGCGAAGCATAGGTGGAGATGTGGCCGCCGATGTTTGGATCGTACTTGTTGGCGCGCACCACCATGGCAGCGGCGTTCCAACGAATCAGGCTTTTGATGGAGCGTTCCAGCTTGCGGTCGCCGGGATACGGCACTTCGTCGTGAACTGGAATCGTGTTCACATAAGGCGTATTGAGGGTCCCGGTGGTGGGGACGCCGGCGGAGGAGGCGCGCTCGAGCAGTTTTCCGATCAGGTAAGAGACCCGGTCAGGTCCTTCTTCATCCAGTACTTGTTCTAGCGCTTCCAGCCATTCGGAGGTTTCCTGGGGATTCAGGTCCGGCTGGCGTTCTTCTTTAGTCTTAAGCATCTTCTTTAGTCTTAAGCTTATTGGGCAGGGGCAATTTCAAAGATACGTCTTCCGCGTGCAGGCGCGCAAACGTGGCGGCGCAACGCAGGTGAGCAGCAGCCCGGGTGGGTGCTGAAGCAAATAAACCAGGGGCTTACTAAATAATTATCGCTTATGGCTTGCATTTCCTCGCCACGTCAGGCAATCTAAAAGGTTTTCGGAGAACAAACGTTTATAGATGAAGGTGCGGGTCCTCTACCATGACCACTGCTTCGACGGAGCGGCATCTGCGGCTTTCGTGACGCGATTTTTGGGCGCGAAGTTTTATCCGCAGGCCGAATTTCACTACACGGGGCTGGCGCATCGGGCGGACCAGTTGTTTGAAGATGGTCTTTTTGACGGCGACGTCAATGTGATTGTCGATTTCAAGTACGCGACGCACCCAAATCTGACGTGGTGGTTTGATCATCATCAGAGCGCCTTCCTGAGCGCGGAAGACGCGGAGCATTTCCGGCGCGACACATCCGGCCGCAAGCTGCTGGACCCGAGCTACCGTTCCTGCACGAAGTTCATCGCAATGGTGGTTCGGCGCGATTACGGCTTCGAAGCTCCCGACCTGGAAGAGCTTGTGACCTGGGCCGATATTGTGGACGGCGCGCTTTATGAAAGCGCGGAGGCGGCTGTCGAAATGAAGGAGCCGGCCATGAAGCTGACGCTTGTGATTGAGGGCAGCAAAGGCCCGCACCTGGTCCAGAAAATCATTCATCTGATGCAAACTCAGTGCCTGCAACAGATCATCTGCGACCCCGAGATCCTGGCCGAATACAATCGCCTGCACGAGATCCATCTGCGCAACATCGAGATCATCCGCCAGGCGGGTTCCTGCGAGCGGGGCGTAATCTATTTCGATCTGGTGGATTACGGCATTGAAGGCTACAACAAGTTCATCCCGTACTATCTATTTCCGGATTCCGCCTATACGGTGTCGGTATCGACCTCCAGTTTCCGCACGAAAGTTTCGGTAGGCTCGAATCCCTGGGTGCGCGAGCCGTTGCAGCACAATTTGGCATCGATCTGCGAGAGATATGGCGGCGGCGGGCATCCGAAGGTGGGGGCCATCAGTTTTCCGATCGGCGCGGTCGAAGAGGCGCGCAGAGTGGCGGCTGAGATTCGGGAAGAGCTGAAGCGGTGAAGAGCGCTTCGCAGTACAAATGAAGCCAAGCGCGCGGCTCTAGTAATCTCTTTGCATGACATTTAGCAAGCGGCTCCGGGAGGGAGTTCGCCGAGGCGAAATCACCTGTAGCGTTCGTATCTGGACTCGCCCGCATGTCACCGTGGGCAAGCGGTATCGCATGGAAGAAGGTGAGATCGAGGTGGATTCCATCACGCCGATTGGCTTGCCGGATATTACGCCGGAGCTGGCGCGCGAATCGGGTTTTCTGGGCGTTGTCGACCTGCTGAAGGTGGGGAAACACGGGAAGGGCACGAATATCTATCTGATCCGGTTTCACTATGTAGCGGCGGGCAGAAAAGGCAGGCAGAAAAGATCTATCGCTTGACAGGCTCGTAGGCTTGATAGGCTCGTTGGGAAGGTAGGGACGATGAAACCTGCAAAGAAGAATGCGCAGACGTCGGACAAGAGCAGCGCCCCGGCGCGGAAGCCCGCGGGATTCACCGACGAGGAACGAGCCGCCGTGAAAGAGCGGGTTCAAGAGTTGACTGCTGACAAGCGCGGCGGCAAGGCAGACGGGGAAAGCGAATTGCTCGCGAAGATCGCCGAGATGCGCCAGCCGGACCGCGGGATGGCCGAACGGCTGCATGCCATCGTCAAAGCCAATGCGCCGGTTCTGTCGTCGAAAACCTGGTACGGTATGCCCGCGTATGCAAAAGACGGCCAGGTCGTCTGTTTTTTCCAAAGCTCACAGAAATTCAAAACCCGATATGCGACGCTCGGCTTCAGCGACAAGGCGAATCTCGACGAAGGCCACATGTGGCCTACCGTTTTTGCCCTGAAGGAGCTGACTGGGGCAGAAGAAGCAAAGATTGTGGCGCTGCTGAAGAAAGCCGTAAGCTAGCTGTCTTATTTTGGCGGCGCGGCGGGAGCGCTGGAAATTCCCAGCAGCTCGATGTTGAAAACGAGCACTGAACCGGGCGGTATCCCCGGCCGGCCTTGATCGCCATAGGCAATAGCGGCCGGGCAAACGAGTTCCGCCTTGCCGCCGACTTTCATGCGCTGAACGCCCTCGGTCCAGCACGGGATGACGCGGTTCAAGACGAATTCAGCCGGCTGATTTCGTTTGTAGGAGCTATCGAATTCGGCGCCGTCGATGAATGTGCCGCGATAATTTACCTTCACCGTATCCGCCGGCGTGGGGGATGGGCCGGTGCCGGGAGTGATATCGCGATAGATCAATCCGGAGGGTGTCTTGATGGCGCCCGGCTGATTCGCGGCTCTGGCCAGAAAGCCGGCTGATTCTTTAGCGGTGCGCGCCTGAGCCCAGGCTTGGATCTTTGGGCCCCATTCGTCCAGGTCGATAGCGGGCTTATGGGCGGCAGCATCGGACAGCGCACGTTCCACAATCGCCATTTCAGCCGGGGAGAGATCGAACGAGCCGATGTAGCGGTACAACGAGAGCCCGAGGGCATAGATTGTTTTCTGCTCGTCGGTCATGGGGGCCGCCTTGGGCGCAGCGGGTTTGGCGGAAGTCCTGCCGGCAGCCTGAGTTTTGGCGGCTGGCTTCGGCTTCGCAGCCTGCGGCACACTCTGCGGCGGCGCGGTTTGAGCGAAGGCGACGCTCGCGACAAGGATCAGTAAAAAGCGCACCTGCTCAGGCTAGCATTCCGAGATTGAGGCAGCAATTTCTCTACGTGCTTTGCCAGAATATCGGCCTCCACGTTCACGCGAGCGCCAGCCCCATAGCCGCGCAAATTCGTGTGCTCATAGGTATGGGGAATAATTGTGAAAGCGATTTCTGCGCCTTGCAAGGCGGCAACGGTCAGGCTGATGCCGTCCACGGCGAGCGAGCCTTTTTCGACGACATAGCGCGCCAGCTTTTCGGGAACGCGGATTCGCAGCCACCAGTTGCCGTTGCCCAGCGCTTCGAGCGATAGAATTTCCGCCGTGCCGTCTACGTGTCCTAAAACGAAGTGGCCGTCGAGCCGGCTGTTTGCCCGTAAGGGGCGTTCAAGGTTCACGAGCGAGCCGCTATGAAGCGCGCCGAGATTGGTGCGATGAAGGGTCTCAGGCGAAAGATCAGCCGCAAAATGTTGCTGGCCCAGTTCCACGGCGGTGACGCAGGCGCCATTTACAGCGATGCTGGCGCCCACTGTGGCACCGGCGAGAATGCGCGAGCAGGCGATTGTCAGGCGCGCACCCGTTTCTTTATGATCCAGCTTTTCGACTACGCCGAGTTCTTCGACGATTCCGGTAAACATTCAGCTCTTCACCACGTAAGCTTCGACGGCAAATTCGTTCGTGGATACGGGATGAACCGTCAGGCGGTCGAGCAGAATGGCATCGGCGCGCCGCATTCTTCCTTGTCCTCCCGCGACCGGCAGGCTTTTGAGACCGCCTAGAATTTTAGGCGCGTAGTAAAAGAAGATCTTGTCTGCCAGATGCAGATCGAGCATGGTCCAGTTCACCTTGCTGCCGGCTTCCACCATGAGCGAGAGATATTTTTTCTGCGCCAGATATTCCAGAACCTTGCGAACATCGGTGCGGCCGCCTTGGCCATCGGCAATGAGAACCTGAATGCCCGCTTCCTCGAGCGCCTTTTTGCGCCGCTCCGGCGCTGCCGATGTACCCACGACCAGAACGTCGCCTTCCGCGCTGCGAACCATTTTGGAATCGAGACGAATTCGCAATTGGGAATCGAGCACGATGCGCAGTAGCGGGCGGCTGCGTTCGCGCCCGGAGCGGTCAGTCAACAGGCAGTCGTCTTCGAGCACGGTGCCGATGCCGGTCAGGATCGCGTCGGAATAATGGCGGACCTGCTGCACGTGGGCGCGCGCGGTTTCGCTGGTAATCCAGCCGAGGTTGTCCTGCGGAGCAGCGATCTTGCCGTCCAGTGTCAGCGCCGCCTTTACCGTCACCAGCGGAAGCCCGGTTCTCATGAAATGAATGAATGGCTCGTTCAGGCGCTCAGCAGCGGCGGCAGAGTCGTGATCGATGACCACGTCGATACCTGCTTCGCGCAGCCGCTCAAATCCTTTTCCACTCACCAGCGGATTGGGGTCGGGCATGGGCGCAACGACGCGCGCCACGCCTGCCCGAATGATTGCATCCACACAGGGCGCAGTGCGGCCTTGGTGCGAGCACGGCTCTAACGTTACATAAAGAGTGGAGCCGCGCGCCGCTTCACCGGCTTCCCGCAGCGCCACAATCTCGGCGTGATCCACCCCCGCCCAGGTGTGCGCGCCACGCCCCACAACTTGCGAATCCTTCAGCACTACAGCACCTACCGTGGGATTGGGACTCGTTAAGCCGCGCGCTGCCCCGGCAAGGCGCAGCGCCTCGTCCATATAGGAATCACTCACAATAGTTCGCTATCCAAAAAGCGAGTCGACAAAGTTTTCGGGCTCAAAGGGCAGTAAGTCATCGATCTTCTCACCTACACCGACGTAACGGATCGGCAGGTTGAGCTCGCGCGCAATTGCCACCACGATCCCACCTTTTGCGGTGCCGTCCAACTTGGTGAGAATGATTCCGGTAACGCCCGCTGACTGGGTAAATTTTCGCGCCTGTTCTAATCCGTTTTGACCGGTGGTGGCATCCATCACCAGCCAAACTTCGTGAGGCGATCCGGGAACGACGCGCCCGCAAGTGCGGCGCATCTTTTCGAGCTCGGCCATCAGGTTTTCCTTCGTGTGCAGGCGCCCGGCCGTATCGATAATGACGTAATCCATAGCGCGCGCTTTGGCTGCTTGCAAGCCATCGAAGACGACGGCGCTTGGGTCCGCGCCCGCCTTTTGGCGGATCATGTCCACGTTGGCTCGCTGGGCCCAAACTTCAAGCTGCTCAATGGCAGCAGCGCGAAACGTGTCTGCCGCGCACAACAGGACCTTTCGGCCTTCGCCCAAAAAGCGATGCGCCAGCTTGCCGATTGTGGTTGTCTTGCCCGCGCCGTTTACGCCGACCACCATGACCACCGCGGGCGGAGTCGTTACCAGGTGTATGGGAGTTTCGGAGGCGCGTAAGACCTCTAACAGTTGCTCCCGAATGAGATTCTTGACCTCAACGGCGTCACTTGCGGACTTGCGGTCTACCTGCTGGCGGATTCGCTCCAGAATATCTTCGACAGTTCGCACGCCGAGATCTGCCGTTATCAGCGTGTATTCCAGTTCTTCGAGCAGATCCGCATCGATCTCTTTCCGCCCTGCCAGCACATCTTCGATGCGATCCACCAATCCGGAGCGGGTCTTTTGAATACCGGCTTTGAGCCGGTCAAGCAGGTTTGGTTCGGAAGGTACGGACCCGAAAAGTGTCTGAATCGCCATGTTGAGGTGAACTGCGAGGCGGGGGTGTACGCCCTGCTATGGTTCAGTTTAGCTTTTGAAAGAAAGCAATAACCCGTAAGGCAGGTAATGACAACGGTACGTGCGGGACTGTTGCGAAGCGCGTGCTTGCGCCCATACTGCCAGCATGAGCGGCACGCCCGGCGCTATCTTTTCCGCCCACCCTGCTGTCGCGCTATTGGCCGCATTCGTAATGTCGGTTGTGCTACATGAGCTGGGACATTTGCTACCGTCCTTGTGGTTCGGATTTTATGTGCCGCGAGTGTCGCTGGGCCCGCTCAGCCTGACACGCGCTCAGGGCCCTTGGAGATTGCGGTATTCGCGAAATTGGTTTAGCGCGTCCGTAGCGGCGATCCCGCGCGATGAAACCGCCTGGCGGGCACGAATGCTGATCGTTGTCGCGGGAGGGCCACTTGCAAGCCTGCTTACATTTGTATCGGCAGCGTACCTGTTGGAGAAATTCGGCGCCGCGGCTTCCTTTGTGTCCCTCACGGCGCAACTCAACCTGCTGATATTTCTTTTCGGCCTTGTGCCGAATTCGCGCCATGCTTCGGTTCGGAATGATGCACGCCTTTTTCTAACCCTGCTCGAAAACGGTTGTGAAGCGGAGCAGATCAAGCTGTATCACCTGATTACGCAATTGCAGATCGCAGGTGTGCGGCCGAGAGATTATCCGCGCGATCTGATCCATCGTGTGGCGGCGTCAACGGGCAACTACGATTTGATGTTGTTCGCAGCGCTGGCGGTGTTTCTTTGGGCGCTTGACTCGGGCGATGCTGGTCTGGCGGCGGTTTGGGACAGCCGCGCTAACGAGCTGCTGGAAGATCATGCGCTTCGCCTTCGCGATACGGTCCTTTGTGAATCGGCTTGCTTTGACATTGTGCACCGCGGCGCTCTCGATTCTGCGGCGAGAAAGTTACGCGGCATTCGCTTCGCAAATCTTCCTCCGTGGCTGCAACAACGCGCCAAGGCAGCGTTGTACATAGCTGAAGGATCACGGGCCTCTGCGCTCTCCATGCTCCAGCAGGCCAGAGCGTCGCTGCCCAAGGGCCGCCCATATTATGAATTCGAAGCAGGAATGCTCGAGCAACTCGATCAGCGCGTGATCATGGCAGGCTTACAGGCCCGTGCGGCGCAGGCCGCCGCATAGGTGCTTTGCCGGCTCTGTGCTAGCCTTGCTGAAACGATTGCCCTAAGCGCGCTGTCCAAGTTAATGAGCGCGTTGGCGCGACCATTTCGCCCTCTTCAGAACGATGCCTACGGTCCGCCCAGTCAACGCTTTTACTCGCCGCTGGCTGGGCGTGTTGTTTTCACTGCCGCTAGCGTTTAGCCTGTTGGTTTTTTCGCTTACACTCGCGAGCGAGCACACCGACGTCAGCCTGCTGAGGACGCAGAATCTGACTTCTTGCGCCGAACAGCTCAACGCGCTGGCGAACGATGCGCAAGCGGGCGAACGCGGCTTCCTGATCACCGGCGACGAGCGTTATCTGTTTCCGTTCCAGCAGGCGAACGCCATATTGCCCGCACAAATAGATTCCTGCAACCATGTTGCGGAGGAGCGGCCAGCCGCTGTACGGAAACAAATTGCGGCTGCCACGGCCCTGGTTCAACAGAGATTCAGGCAGGTCAACGATGTGCTGGCCGTTCAAAACGCGAAAGGTTTTGCGGCCGGCGTCGAGGCCATGAAAGCACAGAACTCGCAGTCGACGATGAATCAGCTTCATCGGATTATTGGCGAACTCGAACGGCAATTTGCGGCCGATCAATCGCGGTATCTGGAGAAGCAGCGGGGGCTCGAGCGCAACGCTTTTATAATTTTTGTGGTCGGAACGCTGGTGCTGCTTCTTGTGATGTTCTGGCTGTACAGCGCCCTGCTTTCGTATCTCCATGCGCGCGATGCGGCCACAGCCGAGTTGCAGCGGATGAATGCGGAGTTAGAGAGCCGTATTGAGGAACGCACTCGCGACTTAACGCGGGCGAACGAGGAGTTGCAGCAGTTTGCCTATGTGGCCAGCCACGACCTTCAGGAACCCCTTAGAACCATCATCAGTTTTACGCAGTTATTGGAAAGCAAGTACAAGGGGCAGTTGGATGAAGACGCGGATGAGTTCATTGGATACATCGTGAGCTCGGCGCGGCGGATGACCGATCTCATCAACGGCCTGCTGGCATTAGGCCGTCTGCGTAAGGCAGGGTACGCAACGGCGCCCGTTTCTTTCGACGATTTGCTGCGTGAAGCCGAGATCGGGTTGCAAGCGAGTATTCGCGAAAGCGGCGCAGAAGTGAAGGCCGATCCTCTTCCGGCGCTGGTGGTCGACCGCGTGCAATTCGCGCAGGTCTTTCAGAACCTGATCTCTAATGCGATTAAATACCGCCGCGATGAACCGCCCAGGATTGTGATTCGCGCGCGGCGCGATGCCACGAGCTGGATCTTTTCCGTGTCCGATAACGGCCGCGGTTTCAACCAACAATTCGCCGAGCGTATTTTCGGACTTTTCCAACGTTTGCATCCTCGCGATGTACAAGGTACGGGCATGGGGCTGGCGATCGCGCGGCGCATCCTCGAGCGGCACGGCGGGCGCAT
The DNA here is from genome assembly GCA_021324185.1 of Terriglobia bacterium. Lineage (GTDB taxonomy): Bacteria > Acidobacteriota > Terriglobia > Bryobacterales > Bryobacteraceae > Bog-105. The sequence goes on from JAJPJN010000180.1 coordinate 15,652, forward strand.
TTGGGCCGAGTCCAAGGAGGGCGTTGGATCTACTTTCTACTTCACGCTTCCGCTGAGTCTGGAAACGACCCACACGCCGCAACCGGAGGCGGTCGGCGCGGGCGCGAAGAGCTCGTGAGCACAGCTCCAGCCGGGCCACTCGAATCAGTGAGCGGCGACGGGCCGGCCGGGCTTCTGCTTCCGTATGACGAAGATGAGCGGGATCATGCAGGCGAACGTTATTCCCAAAAGCCAGAAGCAGTCCAAATAGGAAAGCGTCTCCGCCTGACGCCGCACCATCTGCATGATGAGTGCATACGGGCCGTTCCCGCCGGAGCCGTTGCCGTGCTGCGTGAATACGTTTTGTGCCGAGTTCACGGCTTGATTGAATCGGGGATTCAACGGTGTTATGTGGTCTGACAATCGCACCTGGTGGAATTGAGCCCGCCGGTCGAGAATGGTTGTGACGAGCGAGATACCGAGACTCCCGCCCACATTCCGGGCCAGATTGATCAACCCCGAAGCCGCATTATTCTTGTTCGGAGGCACGAAAGCGTACGCCGCGGTGTTGATAGGAACGAACAAAAACGCCAGCCCTGCCGCTTGAACACAACGCGCGATCGCAACATATTTGAAATCCACATAGATGTTGAAGGTGGTCATGTGAATCAACGCGAGCGAAGTAATAGCCAAGCCCACGCCGATAAGCCAGCGAGCCTCCACTTTGCTCAGCAGCATGCCCACGAACGGGAGCATGCCCATCACCAACAGACCTCCCGGCGAGATCGCCATGCCCGCTTCAGTAGCTGAGTAGCCCATTACGAGCTGCAGATATTGCGGGATCAATACCGTACTGCCGAGCAGGACCACGCCCACCATAAACATCAGGAACGCAGATGTTCCGAAGCTGCGGTTTTTCAACAGGCTGAGATCGACCACGGGATCTTTCTGCCGGAGCTCCCAGTAGATGGCAAGAATTAACCCGGCTGCGGAAATCAGAGCGCAGGTGCGGATGAAGCTCGAGGCCAGCCAGTCGTCGCGTTCGCCTTTATCGAGCAGGATCTGCAGGAAGCCGAGGCCGAAAGCGATGAAGATGATGCCCCAGTAATCCACCCGCAGGCTTGTCTTTTTCCGCTCGGCCCGTTCCTTCTCGAAATAGGGAGGGTCGTCAACCATAAAGCTGGTGAGCAACAGCGAAACGACTCCAACTGGAATGTTGATGAAAAAGATCCAGCGCCAGGAAAAGTTGTCTGTGATCCATCCGCCCAAGGTGGGACCGATTGCGGGGGCTGTGACCACCGCGACGCCGTAAATCGCGAACGCCATGCCGCGCTGTCTGGGCGGAAATGTATCGGCCAGAATCGCCTGTTCGCTCGGCTGTAAGCCGCCGCCGCCGATTCCTTGCAGCACGCGAAAGAAGACCAGCAGGCCGAGAGTAGGCGAAATGCCGCAGAAAAACGAGCTCAGCGTGAATACGGCGACGCACACCATGTAGAAGTTCTTGCGGCCGATCAGAAGAGAAAACCAACTGCTGAGCGGCAGAATGATGGCATTCGATACCAGGTACGAGGTAAGAACCCAGGTTGCTTCATCTTCAGTGGCTGAAACACTGCCGGCGATGTGCGGCAGGGAGACGTTGGCGATGCTCACATCGAGCACCTCCATGAAGCTGGCTAAGGTGACCGTAAGGGCGATCAGCCAGGGATTGAATCGGGGGCGCCATTGCGGCTCAGGTCCCGCGGGCACACTCGGACGACCGGCGGAGGCGCTTGCCATAGGGCTGTTATTGGGCGTTATTGGTGCCGGAATTCAATAGCACCGTCGGCGTAACCGACATGCCTGGACGCAACGAATGGTCGCGGTCCTGACCCGGCTCAAGAATAATTTTCACCGGCACCCGCTGCACGACTTTGACATAGTTTCCGGTGGCGTTCTCCGGCGGCAAGAGACTGAATTTGGCTCCGGAAGCTGCGGCAATGCTGTCGATATGCCCATGATAGGTGCGGCTGCTGCCGTAGGTATCCACCTCGATATCAACCTTCTGGCCGACTCTCATTTTCTTCAGTTGCGTCTCTTTGAAGTTCGCCGTGACCCAGACATCGTCGAGCGGAACTAAGGACATGATTTGCTGTCCGGGCGATACTTGCATCCCTGGCTCGGCATTCTTGCGGCTGACTACTCCATCGACCGGGGCTTTGATGACCGTGTAGCGAAGGTTCAGTTGGGCTTGTTCCACGTCTGCTTGCCTTTGGCGCACCTGCGCTTGCGCCTGTTTGTAGCGCGCCTCCGACACGGCTTGCTGGCGCGCGCGCACCTGTTCGCTCTGGCGTTGCTGTACTTGTGCGGTAGCCAGCCGCGCGCGAGCCTGCCCCAGTTGCGCAACCGTCTGATCATAATTCCGTTGCGCGGTCACAATATCGGCCTTCGCCGAAGACACCTGCGCCGCAGCCGCATCGGCATTCGCTACTGCCGCATCGAAATCCTGCTTCGATATCTCGTCTTTCTGCACCAGGTCCTGAAGGCGGGCCAGGTCTTTTTGCGTCTTCACGTAATTCGCCTGCCGCTGCTCCAGTTCGGCATTCGCTGCACTAACTTTTGCCTGCGCCGCATGCACAGCCTGTTCAGCCGAAGCTACGCCGGCTTGTGCCTCTTGCACTTGCGTGGTGGAACTGCTTATCTGGCTGGTTGTGGTGATGGTGGTAATCGGAACGTTTTCCTGCGATTCCAGCGTATTGGCCTGGGAGGTGGCCAATTGCGCCTGCGCCTGATCATAGGCGACCTGATAATCGGCGGGATCGAGTTTCACAAGTTCCTGCCCGGCCTGAACCTCCTGGTTATCGTTCACCAGCACCTCGAGAATGGTGCCCGCAATACGCGAACTCACCGGCACGAGATGGCCGTCCACCTGTGCGTCATCCGTCGATTCACGGACCGAATAGTACGCATAGATCGGGATGCCGATCACGATCGCGAGGATTAGAACCGCCAGTAAAACGAAGCGAATCGTGCGCTTGCGCCGGCGGCCGGCTGATTTGGGCCGCTCAGTGTCCTGGGACTGATTTTGCGCGTTCTGCGGCGCTTGTTCCTGCCCTTCCGATTGATTTTGGTTCTGCTTCTGATCGTCTGCCATGAAGTGTCGTATCGTCCTCACTCAGGTGGGGCATTGATTCGCTCGCGGCAACGTAGGCCGCCGCCGCTTTCCGGCACAATCCTTGGATTCGGACGATAAAGCAAAGTTCCTAACTATTTTGCCACTCAGGCCCTTGCTCCCAGCGTCTTAAGAGGCGAATACTTACGAGATCAACATCATGTACCGACTGTTCTCCACAGCCTCACTGGTCCTGGTTTTCACCGGGCTCTGCTGCGCCGCCGAACTGCAGGGAGTGATCACGGACTGGAACTGTACCGAAGATATGGTCCGCAACGGGCGTGCGAAGGTGCTGAAGCAGCGGCGCAGTTGTTCGCTGGCTCACGATTACCGCCGTTCCGCTTACGGGCTGATCACCGACGACAAAAAGTTTTATCAAATCGACCCGCAGGACAACGGCCGCGTGCTGGAGATTCTGTCGAATTCACCCAACAAAGACAATCTGAAAGTGATCATTTCGGGAGAGCTGCAGGGGAATAAGATCCACATCGACACGATCAGTTTGTTGTGAGAAACCGAGCCGCGTGCGCTCGCGCTCTAAAGCCCGGCGCGCTCAGTCGCCGCGTAGAGACAGCGGCGTCTGTGGGTATGGCTCTTCCATGCCATAACGCGAGGAACGCCCGCGCCGGTCGCGGTTGCTGCCGGGCCATTCGAGACGCAGATCCTGGCAAACTTCGTTTAGCATCTCAATGGTCGTGGTGCGCTGCTCCATAGCGAATGCGGTGACGAGCAGGTTATCGCACAGCAGGTTGATCAGCCGCGGGATACCGCGCGAGCGCTTGTAGATTTCTTCCAGAACTTCCGGCCCAAAGACGGTCTGTTTCGTCATGCCGGCGCGCGCCAAGCGCGTTTCGATGTAGGCCGCGGATTCGTCCGGCGTGAGCGGATTTAAGGTACAGCGCAAGACGATGCGTTGTTTCAACTGCCGGAGATCGGGCGCGTCCAGCTTGCGGTCGAGTTCCGGTTGGCCGGCCAGAATGATTTGCAACAGCTTACCCTGCCGGTTTTCCAGATTTCCCAGCAGCCGGATCTCTTCGAGCACTTCCCATTCGAGGTTGTGCGCTTCATCGACAATCAGCACGCAGGTACGGCCGCGCTCGGCCTGCTGGATCAGCAGCGCGTTCAGTGCAAACAGGACATCTGTTTTCGATTTTCGATCGCACTGCAGCTCGAAATCGAAGGCCATCATCTCGAAGAATTGATCCGGGGTGAGGCGCGAATTAAATATGAATGCAAACTCGGTACGCTGCGAATCCAGATAATCGCGCAGGCATTCGAGCATTGTCGTCTTGCCGGTGCCTACTTCGCCCGTCAGCACAATAAACCCTTTGCGGCTGCGTACACCGTAGATCAGGTTGGCTAATGCCTCCTCGTGTTGAGGGCTACGGTACAGGAATTCAGGGTCCGGGCTTATGTTGAACGGGTTCTCGACAAATCCGAAGTACGCATTGTAGATCGCGTTTTGCATGTCTATATGTGGGACTTCAGATTGTTCAGATACGTTCTAAAATTGCGCCTACAACCAGCATAGTCCAGCTTTCGCGCGCAGCCAAATGCCCGGCCGCGTTGCGATTATTTATTGATTCTGTTTTAACGTGTTCGCTGGTACTAGAAGTTCTCAAACTGTAACGCTGCCCAGCCGGGGAGAAACGCCGGCTGGCCGCCAGCGAAAACGACACGGCGCGTCTTTGGGAACGGCGCGCCTTCCCGGAGGCTTTTCGAGATCGACGGCACGGCGCGCAGGATTTTACGGTAGGATTCGTTGCCGGTTTCCGGAAATGCGGATTTCGAAACAAAGCCGCTGCCCCAGCCCAGACAAATGAGGCACGTGCGCGGCGCATTCCGAGCCTCTTCCAAACGATCCTGCAACTGTTTCAATGTTTGCTGGACCGCGCCGAGCCCGGCCGCCTCGGCATATTGCATGTGCATCTGAAGCTGGGCGGCCGCGTATCGGTTGGCGGCATCCAGCAGCATTTCCGGAGTTGGAACGGAACGCCAGCCGAGCGCGCGCGCGATCTCTTCGTTTTCAAAGAACCGCTCCAGTTTCCATTCGCCTTCAAACGACGTGCCGGGAGCGGCCATTTCAGCGAACACAGGCGTGGAGTCGTTTATACGCTGATGGGGTACGCTGCCGCGCCCGGCGATCTTCCATGCCAGTTGCGGTTTGCCGGGTTGGCGCGTATCGAGCGAGGCGACGCGCGTCAGATAGATCTTGAAGACCGAGGAAGAGACCGGGTTGCTGTCAGCGGCGGATATGATCCGGGTTTGGGAAGCGCCGGCTTGCGATTCAGCAGCCTCGGCAGCGCGGCGCGGAACGCGATCTCCCTCAAGCGACGCGGCAATGCGCTCCAGCGTAGAAGGCGACCAGCGCGAGAATACGAAACCGGTGCGCAGCGCGCCTTTCAGCGCGGAAGCAGGAAGATAGGCGCCGCGATGATTGGCTGCGAAGGTCGGAATGAAAAGCGTTTCTGACGGCGCGGCATTCCAGATGGCTGTGGAAGCGGCATTCTCAAACGGAATGCGGCGCTGGGAAAAATTCTGCGCAAATCCTCCCCAGGATGCGAAGTCCAGCTTGGTGGCTTTGCGCAATTGCGTGAGGTAGCCTTCCAGCCGTGGACCGCGAGAGAGCAGTTTAAAAATGCGCGCCTGATCGAGAACGTTGACCTGATCCTTCCAGACCATGTAATCGATGGGCGATAACGTGCGGCCATCGCCGACCAGCAGTGGAGTGAGAGCGATGAGCTTATAGTTCATCGGGTTTCGGTATATCCGCGGGGGGCGGAGGTTCGGGACAGGGCTTTGGCTCCGGAGCCTCTACATCCGTGGGTTCTTCGACAGGCTTGATATCTTCTTCCGGCATTTCCGGCACGCGCAACGCCAGCGCGAATCCGGCACGATAGACCGGATGCGCATGGCCGTCCGGTGAAACATCGACGGCTCTGCCGGATGGCTCTTGCGGCGCGCTCACGACAGAACCTTCAGCCACCATACGAACAGTTTTCCTGGCATGGCCGCCGCGCAGCAATAATTGGTAATCGCCGCCGGTCCAATCGGGTGATTCGGTTGGGGCGGGCGAATAAAGCGAGAGCAGCCAATAGGCCGCGCTCCCGCCATTGCTGCCGTTGGTTGCGCGAGTTCTGGCGGTTTGCGGCAGCAGCAGATTCGGCCAGGCGCCATCCTGAAAATCGGGCTCGGCTGTCTGGCCCCAGCCGATGCTGCGGCCGCCGCCAAAACCGGTATCGGCCAGCAGGCGGAATGCGGCTTTCACCCGGCTGCTCCATTCGCTTTCCGCATTCGGGTCGCGAAAGCGCGCGAGACACCACAATCCCGACGCCGGCTCGAATTCGATGCAGGCAAATGAATCGCAGCGGGCACTGGTGTGCGAAAGGCGGTCGACGGCGGCGCGCGTCCGCGTCACAATGCGGAACGGCGTGGCGCTGGTTCGATCCCGGCGCAGCAGGCAACCGCTTTCGGCGTCGGGTATCCATTGCTCGGCAAGAATGGGCCGGCCCAAAAGCATGGAATCAATGACCGTTGTGGGCACGAATTCCGCAGCATGCCAGCGGATTTTCGATAGAAACACCGGGCTGGGCGAGGTAACCAGATTGGGAGCGGGAGGCCAGACCGTGCGCGGTGGAACGGCGAAGAGCGTTTCGCCTTGGTAAGGAAAAAGCGAGCTGAAGGTCACTTGCGCCGCGCCGGCACGAGCAGTCGAATCCAGCCATTGTTCGAGGAGTCCAAGTTGCCGCATCGCAGTGGTGACGGCGGAATAGAGCCGGTCGCTGCGGAAGATCTTATCGCCACGATCCGTTCCGCCCTCACCATCGCCCATGCGCCACGGCCCCAGAGGACGAAGTCGAATTAAAACCGCGGGTGACATGTGCTAGGCGAGCTTTTCGGCAAAATCGCCGCCGGCAGCGAGCTGTTGCAGCGCGGCGAGAGTGGCGCCCGAGAGCAGATTTCGTTCTTCCCCGCCCTTGGCATAGTAGTCTTTGCTGCGCCACGCAAGGGTGAGATTATCGAACGCTACACGGCCGTTGCCACGGCTGCCGCCGCCGCCAAGCGCGTCATCTTCGAGCAGACGTAACGCTTCCGCGACTCGGCCCAGCAGGGGCTTATCCTCTTCACAGAGCACATCGAGCACCATGCGAAAGCGGAACCGCGCGCCAGAGGGGACACGCTCGAGCGTGCGCGGATTAGCTTGCGAAGTGATGCGGTCGACCGCGTTTTCGCTTTTTACTTCGGTCAATTCGTCATCCAGATTTTCACGCATTTGCGGCGTGATGCTGTCGACAATCAAAGGAGCATCGTAGACGGTGAGGCGCGCCGGAGTTGCGGTGGCGGTTTGGATGGCTTCGCCCGTCACTCGCTCCACATATCCGGGATTGCGGCCGAAAAGGATACAGACTTCATCATCCGGCCGGTCGCTGTGGTGAATGCGAACTTCCTGTCCTTTGCGTCTCGACAAATAGACTAATTCGCTTGGAACGGCCAGCGCCATTGTTTGTTCAAGCAGCGAGCGCAGGCGGCCGCGCAATGAGCTGCCGGGAATATAAGGAATGCCGAAAGCATCTTTGACCACCGGATTATCAGCGCCGCCGATTTCGAGCGAGCCTTTTCCGGCGCCGATGTGCAAGCCCGTCCGGCATTGGATCTCTCCTTCCAGAATCAGCTTGCCGAGAAATGTCAGTTCGGTGGATGCGGTATGAGAACTCATGATTGATTCCTGTATGGGCTATTCGTTGTACGCGATGATGGCCTCAAAGAGATCGCGAAAACGTTCATAGCCGCGTGTATCATTCTTACGCGTGACTTGCAGCAGTAGGCGTTCGAGCGCGTCCAGGCTGCGAAGCCCGTGACGCGCGATGGTGTAAGCCAGGCGCGCGCGAACCATGACGAATTCGTGCTGGCGCTCGCTTTCGGGTGCGCGGGTGGCGCGGCGAACCGCATTATAAAGGCGGCGCAGTTGACTCTTGGTTCCCGAATCCATGTCGCGCATCCGGCTGACGATGACATGAGCCTGGTTATCGAGATACAAACTATCGGCGATCAGTTTTTCGAGTTCGATCTCGGGCGGGCCTTCGGGGCGGCGGTCACCGGGACCACGCCCGCCGGGGCCGCCACGTTGTTCGCGGCCACGATCGCCGCCGCGTGCTTCACCGCCACGATCACCCCGATTCTCCCCGCGCGGGCCGCCGCCGGGACGGTTCTCGCGCGCGGGACGATTCTCACCGCTACGCACGTCGTTACTGCGTTCCGGACGCGCCTCGCCGGCGCGGCGATCATCTGTTTTCTTTTCTTCGCTAACTTTCGTTTCTTCCGTTTCAGGCATTGAAATTTCCTGTCCTTACTTGCGTATGTCCTTACGCCTGATCTTCATTTCCACTGGCGGCCAGCCGGGCCCATTCCAGGCCGACTCGCGCCGAGGGGCGCAGTTTGAGTCCTGCAGCACGCTTCCCAATCAGACCCGCAATGGCAGCGCTGCGCAGATGAGTTACTTCTTTACTACGGGCCTGCGGTATGACGCGCGATAGCCGCATATAAATGCGCCAGGGCTTATCGATACGCACGGCCTTCCGGCGGCCCGGCCGGCTTCCGGAAAAAGCTTCCCGGTAGACAGCGGCTAAATCGTGAATGTAACCGGCCGGAAAGTGAAACTCATGCACCAGGCGCAGCAGACTGGTCTTCACTTCTTCGGCATCGGAGAGGCGCTTCCATTCGATGGGCCGGCCGAAGACATACAACGTGCCGGGTTCTGTCGATTTCGCTTTTTCGAGTTGCGAAAGCGCGTCGTGCAGGACCGTAGATGCGGGCGTATGCAAGGACGGGGCAACCTGCAGCGACATGCTGATGGTTCTTCCTTCGAGCGCGGGGAAGGCCTGCGTATTCTGCTCTACGAAGCGTTCGAACAACCGCTGCAATTCGCGCGCCAGCAGAAGTAAAGCGTCCCAGCTTCCCCAAACGGCAAAATCATCGCCGCCGCGATACAAGATGCTAACTTTCTGCCAGAACTCCGCAACGGTGCAGAGGAGAGAAAGCTCGCCCGCGAAGAACTCTTTGAAAAGCACCGATAGATGAATGCGATCTTCAACCGTCGGCACGGATTTCAGTACGGCTGAAAACTGATCGACATCGCCGCAGAGGATGGCCCAGCGTGGCGCCCCTTCAGCGCGTTCCGCCATTTCAGCCAGCGAAGCAGGCGTACCGCTATCGTTCGGAGCAAAACGGCGTGGGAATAGAATGCGTTCGTCATCTACGCCCGATTGCTCTCTAAGCGGCCAGGTGTACTGACCGCTGTCCCATTCGAGATGTGCAGGACGGCCGCTCGACCAGCCGACTTTTGTGGCCGCCGGTAGCTGCGCGGCGAACTTCGAGAAGTAATCTCCGGCGGCAGAATCCTTGGCTGGCGACACAGGAGCGAATAGTTCGGCCGCATTCGGATGGCCGGCCAGCGGCGCCGCGGTTTTAGCTTGCAAGCCGTCGTCGAGACGTTTGCGCACGACCGGCCAGGCCCCCAGATTTTCGGTAGTGGCCCAGATGAGCTGCAGCAGGCCCCCGGAGAGTTCGTCGAGCGATTGCGAGACGCGAGTTAACAGCTCATTCGCTCTGGGGATCTCTTCTTCGGCGAGCACCAGCAGAAACTGCTCTGCGCTGCTCGAGCCCAACAGCATACGGGAGAGCCGCAATTCGGTGAGCAGCGCGCGCGGTAAGACTTCGCAAAACAGATTGAGCCAGGCGCAGCGGCCCGCGAGGTTAGCTTCAGATTCCCGTTCCTGGTTGCCGCCGCTCGATTCTCGCCTGCCGTCTTCCTGCGCATATTGTCCGGCGGTGAGGAACTTCGCCGCGCCGAGCAGTTGAGCTTGCAAAAAGACTTGTAACGACATCGAAAATGGTCAAGCGACCCGTACCGCAACGGGTGTACCGTGTTCAAGCGAGAACGCTTTTCAGACTAGCATAGGCGGTTTTTTTTCGTGGGCTTGACAAAATTACAATAGTGGAACTGAATGCAGAGTTGACAAGACGCGAACTACTGCTCGGTTCGGCGGTGGCGGCGCTAGCGGCCGGCGCGACGAAGTTCAAGCTGCCCAGACAGGACCAAGAATTACTCGAAGATCTGGCGCATCGTTGTTTTCTCTATTTTTGGGAACAGACGGACCCGGGCACAGGAATCGCGCGCGACCGGGCGCACGCGGATGCGAGCGAATATCCCGAGAATGGACGCTACGTTGGCAGCACGGGCGCGACCGGTTTCGCACTCACCGGCTTTTGTATCGGCGCGCAACGAGGCTGGGTCCCGCAGGCACAAGCGCGGGAGCGCGTGCGAGCAACGCTGCGCTCTTACGCGAATGGCCCGGTGGTCAACGAGCACGGCTGGTTCTATCACTTCATCGATGTACGCGATGGGCAGCGCCATACCAACAGTGAAGTTTCGACAAGCGACTCCACGTGGCTGGTGGCAGGCGCGCTGACCTGCCGGCAGTACTTTCACGAAGATGCAGAGATCCGGCGGCTTGCGAGCAACATCTACGAGCGCGTCGATTACCGCTGGATGCTAAACGGCGACCCTTATCTGCTGTCGCACGGATGGCGGCCGGAAACCGGTTTCATCAAGTTTCGCTACGCCAAATACTGCCAGCTTGCGTGTATGTATCTGCTCGGAATTGGTTCACGGACACACGCCTTAAGCCCGGAATCGTGGTATGCCTGGGATCGCGATCCTTATGAATACGATGGCTTTCATTACTATGGCCGATCTTTGTTGTGGACTTATCAATATCCGTTTGCATGGTGGGATTTTCGCAACCGGCGCGAAACGCGCGGCCTGAAGGTGGATTGGTTTCAGAATTCGTGTACGGCGACGCGCGCGCATCGCGAGTTCTGCATCGATCTTTCAAAGCAGTTTCCGGGATACTCGGCCAACATTTGGGGCATCACGAGTTCGGCAGGCCCCGGCGGTTATAAAACCTGGGGCGGGCCGCCTCCGACTAAGAACCTGGACGGCACCGTGGTGCCTTGCGCTTCCGCCGGTTCGTTGATGTTTGTACCCGATATCTGCATGCCGGCGGTGAGGGCGATCAAAGAAAAGTTCGGCGCCAAAATTTATCAGCGCTATGGCTTTGTGGATGCATTCAACCCGAATACCGGTTGGCAAGCAGCCGATGTGATCGGAATTGATATCGGAATTACGCTCCTTAGTATTGAGAACTTACTAACTGAAAACGTGTGGAAATGGTTCATGGCTGGAGCGGATGGCCGCCGCGCGTTTGACTTGGCGGGGATTGAAGAAATATAACGATGAAACCATTGACCATTGCTCTTTTCCTTGCGGCCACTGCTTTGTCTCTTCGGGCACAGAAGAACGATCTGAACTTTCTGAATGGCAACCGGCCCGTACCGGACGCCCATAACTGTTATCCGTACGACGGGCAGTGGGCAAACCGAATAGAGCGCGCGCTGAGTGTAGGTTTCCCGGTTGCGATTGAGCAGGACCTGGCGTGGTTTGTCGATCCGGCTTCGGGCAAAGGCCGTGTCGTGGTCGATCATTCCGCCAAGACGAATGCCTCCGATCCCGCCGAGCGCCAGTATTTTTTTGAACGGGTGCGTCCAATTATCGAAGACCAATTAGCGCATGGCGATCCGTCTAAGTGGCCCGTCATTGTTCTCCATTTTGATTTCAAGGACGTGCAAGCCCCGCTTCTGCATGCGGTATGGAATCTTTTAGGCGAGTACGAGCCCTGGATAACAACAGCCGTGAAATCACCCGATTCGCATGAACTGACTAAGTTCGACCGCAAGCCAATCTTAGTCCTGACGGAAGATGCAGACGCGCAGGAAAAAGTATTCTACGATGACGTTCCCGTTGGTGCGCGGCTTCGTGTATTTGGATCGGCCCATACGCACCTGCCCGCGACCCAGAATAAGCAGGAATCGGAGCACTTACTGGCTACGCTGACTCCCGATCAGTTACTCACCGACAAACCAACCACGTACCGCCGCTGGTGGAATAATTCCTGGCACGAAGTAGAAGAAGGCGGACAACAGAAAGCGGGTCCCTGGACACGATCGAAGATGGCTCGGCTGAAGGCGCTGGTCGATCACGCGCACGATCTCGGCTATTGGATTCGTTTCTATACGCTGGACGGATTCACTCCCGAAGTAGGGAAGCAGAACGGCTGGTTCGACACTTACAATTTCGGCAGCCGGCAGGCTGTGGAACAACGCTGGCAAGCAGCAATCGATGCCGGTGTGAATCTGATTGCTTCCGATCAGTATGAGGCGCTGGCGGCATTTATGAAAGCGCACGGGGCTCGTTAAGCTGTGGAATATTTTGCTTGACGGCCAGCACGGGCGCAAAAAGATCTCCGGTTTTTTCCAGCCGCTTGAGCGCGGCCTCTGATTCGAAAAACAGCCGGCCGGCTTTCCGGCTGCGCATAACGCGCTTCAGTTCATCCCATTCCACGGGCAGAGAGACAAAGGGTCGCTCGCGTTTGGCCCGGAGGGAATAGACGCCCACGGTTGTTTTAAAATCTGCGTTCTGGCTCCAATCAATAAAGACCTTGTTCGGACGCTTGTTCTTGGCCATTTCGGCAGTTATTTGCTGCGGGTGCTCTCTTGCCAGCAGGTCCGCGATGGCTTTGGCAAATGGCCGAGTTACGGAATAACTAACTCCGCTGTTCAATGGCACATATACCTGAAGGCCTTTTGATCCCGAGACCTTGGGCCAGGATTGAAGGCCCAGACCGTCCAGCACGTCCTTCAATACGAAGGCGATTTTCGCGCAGGTGATAATATCCGCACCTTCGCCGGGGTCCAGATCGAAAACAAGCGAGGTCGGTCAATTGCGGGAACGCAGTGTAGAAACGGATGTAGTTCCAGGCTGGCCGCATTCGCGCACCAGACCAGGGTCGCCAAATCATTGATTAGGATGTAACAAATGTCAGGGCCGCCGGCGCGCCGCGGAACAGGAAACGTCTCGATCCAATCCGGCGCGAAACCGGGTTCGTCCTTTTCATAGAAGAATTGGCCGTGGATGCCGGAAGGATATCGCTTCAGCGTGACCGGGCGATCTTTAAAATGGGGCAGCAGATATTGGGAAACCCGGATATAGTAATCAATGACCTGCGCCTTAGTAAAACCAACTTCCGGGTAGAGAACCTTATCGAGGTTTGTGACCGGCATCTCGCGGCCGTCGATTGTCAGGTGCTGTTGCGCTTTTTTGGACTTCGCCGCCACTACTGAGGGCCCGGCGTTGCAGGCGTCGTCCTCACGGTCGGATACTTGATGCCGAGTTGCTGTAAGTAGGTGTCGTACTTGGAAGCATCGTAATAAAAGGGTTTCATCAGCGGCCGGTATTTTTCCATCGTCTTCTGATTCAGCCAGATTGCGGGCTTGTCTTCCGGACGCAGAAAGCTGATGTATTTCGTATTCTTTGTCTGCACGTTAGTGAAGTAATCGCGCGCGTTCTTGATGAGCTCGGGGTTTGTCATCAGATCCAATAACGTGAGCGCCTGCACTTTTGCTCCCGCGATGATGCCTTTGTGCGCAATAGGCGTCGCCATGGAAACGCCGTTCGCCCAATTGTGGCCGGGGCCGCCGGGGATGTTCGACGGGTACATCAGAACCACCGTAGGCACGTTCCACGAAATGTCGCCGATATCGTCGGAGCCGCCGCCCATCGGCTGCTGCTGCCCGAAGCCGCCGGTCTGTTCCGCATCTGGGGATTGCTCCCGGGGGGCGCGTAATTCAGGAATCTTTTTTGCCAGACCGCGCTCCGGCTGCTTCAGCTCATGCTGCAAGCCTTTGGCGAGCGCCTCATCTTCCGGCGACCATTGCGGCAGGCCGACCTTCTTGATGTTTGCGTACATATCTTCGGCAATCGGTTTATTGAAGAAGCCAGGCCAGGCTTCGCCCAACAGGCGCTCGGTGAACGTGGTATCGGTCATAAGCGAAGCGCCTTTGGCCATGTTGTCGCCGATGTGCCAGAGGTTCATGATGTGGTCGTAATCAGCTTCGCGGAAGTAATACCAAACGGCTGCCGTCGGCGGGACAACATTCGGCTGATCACCGCCATCGGTAATGACGTAATGCACACGGGTCGCAAGCCGCAGGTGCTCGCGCCGGAAGTTATAACCCACATCCATCAACTCGACGGCGTCTAACGCGCTGCGTCCTCGCCATGGCGCTCCCGCCGCGTGCGCGCTCTCCCCTTTGAACATGTATTCAATCGAAACCAGGCCATTTTGCCCGTTAGGGCCGTACGAAACACTTAGATTCGAGCCCACGTGGCAGAACAGCACAGCATCCACATCCTTGAATTCGCCGGCGCGAACGTAATAGGCCTTCGAACCCAACAACTCCTCGGCTACACCCGGCCAAAGCTTGATCGTGCCCGGCAGATGTTCGCGTTCCATAATTTTCTTCACCGCAATTGCCGCGATGATGTTCAACGGCACTCCGGAGTTGTGCCCTTCCCCGTGACCGGGCGCGCCCTCCACAATGGGATCGTGATAGGCCACGCCGGGTTTTTGCGAAGCCTGCGGGATATCGTCAATATCGGAGCCAAGTGCGATGACCGGCTTGCCATGACCCCAAGTCGCCATGAAGGATGTTGGAATGCCGGCGATGCCGCGTTGTACGGTAAAGCCTTCCTTTTCGAGAATGCCCGACAGATACTTGGAAGTTTCGAACTCCTGAAATCCCAGTTCACCGAAGCTGAAGACGGTGTCATTCATGACCTGGGCCTGTTTCTTCATGCCGTCGATCTGGCCGAGCATGTCGGCTTTGATCGCCGCGAGTTTATCGGCAGGAACTTCAGCCTGCTGCGCGGATGCGTAACCGGCTACGAGCAGAACTGGAAGGCAGACGAGTTTGACGTGATTCATTGGATTCCTTTATAAATACCGTATTTCGGTCCACGGCACTGCCCGATTTTTATATAATTTTTTTCCCGGACTGTTTTCGATTGCTTTGGAGGGCAAGGCCCATGTCCAGCAGAAGCGTTTGCACTCACCTGGTGTTGCTCTTTCTGTTTTTCACGGCTTCCGTTCTCGCGCAGGAATTTCGCGGCGCCGTTACGGGCACGGTTACGGATCAGGCGGGCGCAGTCGTGGCCGGCGCCACCGTAACCGCCACCAACATTGAGACCAACGTCGCAACCACCGCTAAAACGAACGATAGCGGCGTCTATACATTTCCTTTTCTTTCGCTGGGTCATTACAACGTGACAGCATCCGCGCCCGGCTTTAAACAGGAACTTCGCAGTAATATCGATTTGCGCGTGGGCGACCGGCTGAAGATCGATTTCAGAATGGAGTTGGGCGCGGTCAACGAGTCCATCACCGTGACTTCGGAGGCTGAGCTACTGGAAACCTCGAGCGCGACGCACGGCCAGGTGATCGATCAGGCAAGCGTTCGCGATCTGCCGCTGCTCGGCCGCAATCCTTTCATGCTGACGCTGCTTTCGACTGGCGTGACCTGGCCAAATATCGAGCCGGCGAACTCCGAACGGCCTTGGGATAACAACGGCATGGATAGTTTTCAGATCAATGGCAGCCAGGGCCTGGTGAATAACTATCTGTTAGATGGACTTCCGAACACCAATGTGGAGAACACCGGTCCCGCTAACATCACCGTTGCGCCCAGCCCCGACGCCACATCGGAATTTAAGGTTCAGACGAACAGCTATGACGCGGAATACGGACGCACCGGCGGGGGCACCGTCAACGTCACTCTCAAGAGCGGCACCAACAAGCTGCACGGCGCGCTTTACGATTACGAGCGGAACACGATTTTCAACGCTAATCTCTTCCAGAACAATGCCGCGCATATTCCCCGCCCCGCTTTTCGCTGGCATCAGCCCGGAGCAGAGTTTGATGGCCCTATTTACATACCGAAGGTTTACGACGGCCGGAATCACACGTTCTTTATGGCCGATTGGGAAGGCGTCAGCCTGATCCAGCCAGGCACGAACATTGATACCGTTCCGACTCCGGCGGAGCGGCAGGGTAACTTCTCCGGGCTAGTTCAAAGTAACGGTCAACCAATAACGATCTATGACCCGACCAGCACCCATTTAGTGAACGGCCAGAATATACGTAACGCATTCCCTGGTAACGTCATTCCGGCCAATCTGTTGAATCCAACGGCACTGGCGATCCAGAACTTTATTCCACTGCCCAATGCCCCCGGCACATCGACCGGGCTGAATAATCTCATTGTTCCTACTTACAACAAGGTCGGTTACACCCAAATTATTGCACGTATCGACCAATATATAAGTGAAAGAGAACGATTGTCCGCGCGCTTCGAGCGCAATGGCGATACCGCACCAGGCGGTCCGACCGGCTATTTAGGGCCGCTTGCCACCGGCGCCGGGTATGCGCGCAAAAATCGCGGCGGCGGCTTCGATCTGACGAGCACTCTTTCGCCTACGTTGATTCTCGTTTCCCGCGCCGGTTATGAGCGGCATATGTGGGAATACATGAACCCCGGCGTGCCGTTTCCGCTTGCCGCTTTGGGGATCTCTCCCGGGTTGATCGCCCAGTTGCCCGCACAGACTTTTCCATCCATCAGCATGACCAATTACACCAGCTTCGGGCCGGGGCGAAACATCGGGGACGAGTTCAATTACAGCGGCACATGGTCCTGGAGCGAAACGTTCAGCAAAGTAACCGGTCCGCATTCAATGAAATTTGGCTCGGAGTTCTGGGTCATGTTGAACAATCAGCAGGAACCGACGTCCACTTTCGGAACTGCCTCATTCACGAACGCCTGGACGCAGCAGAACGCTTTAACCGCGAGCGCCAGTTCCGGCAACGCCTATGCATCCTTTCTACTTGGTTATCCGGCCAGCGGAACAGAACAATACAACCAGGCCATGGCGTACTCCAGCCATTACTACGCGCTGTTTTTCCAGGATGATTGGCGGGTAAACAGCAAGCTTTCACTGAATTTAGGGATTCGCTGGGATTATGAATCTCCTATTACGGAACGTCATAACCGGCTCGATGCGGGCTTCGATCCAAACGCCACTTACACAATCACTGGCGTGACTTACAAGGGCGGGCTACAGTTCGTAAACGCCACCAATCGACTTCCCTTCGTACGCGATTTAAGTAACTGGCAGCCCCGCCTCGGCTTTGCTTATCAAATGTTTCATAACACCGTGCTGCGTGGCGGTTACGGCATCAGTTACCTGCCAACTTTTGATCTACCTGGATTAAATGGCTTCGACGTGGCCACCAGCATGACGTCTTCCATCAATGGCGGCCTGACTCCCGCGCCCCGGTTTAGCCTTTCCAACCCATATCCAAATGGGATCGTGCAGCCCACCGGCAGTTCCTTGGGACCCGCCACGTTGGTAGGTCAAGGATTTACTGTGGGCGATCATCAACGGGTTATCCCCTACGTCCATCAATTCTCATTCGGCCTCCAGCAGTTACTTCCACTGAAAGCAGTCGCGGGCATTTCTTATGTGGGAAGCCGTACCAGGGAACTGCAGGCTACGCGCAGCATCAATGCGATCAGCGCACAACAACTGCAGCTCGGCAACGCATTGAATAGCACCGTACCGAACCAGTTTCCGACATTGCCGCAGACGCTTCAACAGAGTCTCTTGCCTTATCCGCAGTTCGGGACGATTAACGAATCGGTCATTCCGATCGGCTACACCAGCTTCGATTCCCTGCAGGCGAAAATAGAAAAGCGCTTTTCACATGGTCTCCACGCGTTGTTGAGTTACACCTGGCAGAAGACACTTACAGGGACCAGCTACTTGAATGCGCAAGATCCGTTCTATGATCTGGCCCGGTCCTTTGCCAGGTACGACCAGCCTTTTCGCACGGTTTTAAGCGGCGGCTACGAATTTCCGGGCAGCACTAGCGGCAACTGGTTTATGCGGAATGTGGTTGCCGGCTGGCAGGTGAACTTGATCGCGACCTGGCAAGGGGGCGAACCGATCGCGATGCCCGACGGCTACACAACGGGCGTCAATCCGGCGCTCCCGGCCAGCCAGCAAAGCCTGAACGAATTTTTCAATACGTGCACGCTTTCCACTACAGGCGTGAGGGAAAACTGCATCAGCGCGGATCAGCCGGTTGCCTGGATTGTGCGGCCTGCATTCACGCTGCGCGTTACTGATCTTTATTTTCCAAACATTCGAACCAACCGGCCGTTCGTGATGGATTCATCTTTGTTCCGCGCATTTCGTCTTACCGAGCGCGCGCAACTGCAATTCCGGCTGGAAGCATTCAACACATTCAATACGGTTTGGTTCAACGGGCCGAGTACGGGCATTGCAACATCGTCATTTGGCGTCGTCAGCCCCAGCCAGGCAAACGATCCGCGCTTCATGCAGCTGGGCGCCCGCATCATGTTCTGAGAGCGTCAGACCAACTGAACGGGTTCCGGATCGCGCGATCAGATTTGAACCCGCAGATACCAGCCACGAACACCTAGGTATCCCCTTTCGGCCCCTAGGTAAATCCTGATATTGCGCCGCGCGAGGAAGTTCCTCGTTGAGCTCTCTTGCCAGATTTGCAAGCGGAATACGAACTTCAATCGGTGGATTGCCGTCGCGGCGGCGTAGTGACGGCAGAAGAGGTCGGGGCGACGGTAAGCGCACTCTGACCAAGACGTATATCCAAGAGTGTCATTCAAAGTGAAGTGCCTGCATAGGGTCGAGCCGCGCGGCTGCCCTGGCCGGTAATGCTGAGAAGATGGTGTTAATCGCGATCGAGAGGGCACAGGCGATAATTGCGACTTGCTCGTCAAAAACTCGCGGTTGCGCAGCGATGTTCGCAAGCACATCAACCGCATGCCTTGCGACCACAACTCCCGACGTCGTTCCGAAACCCGCGGGCAGCATCGCCTCGAAGGCGATTTGCACAAATACGTCGAATCGAGTTGCACCCAAGGCTCGCCGGGTTCCGATTTCGTTGGTGCGCTCACGAACCGCGATCCATGAGATGGAAAGTGCGCCTAGGCCCCCAACGAGTAGCGCGCAGAATCCAATCCATCTGGCGAATGAGTACATTTTTGAGGAGACCGCCATCTGGGTATCTATTAGCCGGCGCTGATTCTGAACGTCGAAATCCTCCGGCAGCTTCGCGAATTGCCGATGCCTCTTATGCAAGATCGACCGAATCTGTTGTCCGGTGTTCACTAAATCGTCCGGACGCGCCAATTCGAAAAGAACGCTGCTGAAGTAATCCGCATTCGCAAGGCGTTGCATAGCGGTCCTCAAAGGCACATACACCTGCGTGTCCTCGTTCGATGCATCGAGCCCTTGGCCGCGTTCGGCAAGCACACCGATGATGTCAAAAGGAACCCGATTGACCAGAACCCGCATACCTACCGGGGATCTATTGAATAACTCACGCGCGATCGTGCTTCCGAGCAGGGCGACGCGCGCACCCCGGCGCTCCTGTTCGGCGGTGAACAGCTCGCCGTCCATGACGCCCCAATGCTTAATCGCGAAGAACGCCGGCTCGACGCCGATCACGGGGGTGTTGTTCTTCGCAAGATCACCGGCCTTGATCAGAAATGCGCGCGAAAACGTCGCCGATGCCCTGACAATAGGAAGATTGGCGATTTGAATCGCGCGGACGTCCGCGGGAACGAGCGTCTGCACGATAGTGCCTGTCCGCGCACGTCCCGCAATCGGACGACTCTGCTGCGGAGTCACGATCAGCACGTTTGCCCCAAGTTTTTCGAACTGGTCCAGCAGTTTCTCTCGTCCGCCCAATGCATAGTTCACAGAACACAGGGCACCCGCCACGCCGAGCATCGCCGATAGCATGACAAGCAGCGTTCGAAGGGGGAATCGAATCAAAACAACAACAGATCGTGAGCAGATACGAACTGCCCGCACGACGCTCATGATCGCAACGCCGCCACCGGATCTACGCGGGAGGCTTTCCATGCCGGGTAGCTCCCGAACACCACTCCAATGACGGCGGCCAGCGCGATCGAGGCAAAAAGCGATTCCTGGTCGAATACAGCCGGTAACTTCTGATATGCCGCTACTGCCTCGACCCCGCCCCAACTCGCGGCTGCACCGAAGAATCCACCCAAAGACGCAACGATAAACGCTTCAAACAGAAATTGAAACAAAATGTCGCCACGATTCGCGCCGACCGATCGACGCAATCCGATTTCGCGCCGCCGCTCTGAAACGCCGAGTGTCATCAGGGCCATGATCACCACGCCGCCGCCGAACATCGCCAGAAAAGCAACTCCGCGCAGGGTCATCGTGAGCGTGGAATTCACCTTTGTGAGTTGAGCGAGCACCGCCTTAGGGTCAGTAATATTGAAATCGTCAAGCATGCCGGCCGCGAGCTGATGGCGCTCGCGAAGCAATTGGGAAATTGCCGCAGCGACTCTCGTCGAATCGCCGGGATCCTTCACCTGCGCGATGATCATCGTCAGAAAGTCACGATTGAACAATCTCCGCGAAGCAGTGGAGACTGGAATGATAACGATGTTGTCGAGGCTCGCTCCCGCCGGGCCCGCGCCGCGCGAAGCGAGCACTCCTTTGACTTCAAACGGAACGCCTCCGATGCGGATGGTCTTGCCGATCGGCGATTCTTGCGGAAACAGATTCTTGCAGACATCCGAACCGATCACCGCGACTCGCACCATCTTCCGATCGTCTTCGGCCGAAATAAACGAGCCTTGCTCCACTTCGTCTCCGCGCAACGCCAGCCAATTGTCGGAGACGCCGAAGACAGCAGGTGAAATCTGTTGATCGCGGTATGTTACGTCAACGTCGAACGCGTTCTGGAGCCGCGCGACTTGCTTCACTCCTGCAATCTCGCGCGCGATTGCTGCTGCATCTTCGAACCTCAATGATGGATCGACGTTTGAAAGCGACACCATCCCGCGCGTCTTCCCTCCGGGTCGAACCATTACGGTATCGAAAGTGCCCAGCATGTTCTTCACGCGTTTCACCGTGTCGCGGCGGGTATTCTCCCCAATCGAATTAAGCACACTCAGCGTCGCGACCCCGATTACTACTCCTGCCATCATGAAAACAGAGCGCCGCCGGAAGCGCACGACCGCCCGCAGGCCTTGTTTGCACTGCTCGACGCTCTTCATTGCTGCTGCGCCTCGGCGCAAATAGCAGCATCCTGAATGACCGCGCCGTCGCTCAGCACGATCTGTCGCCCCGCATGTGCGGCGATCGATTCATCATGAGTCACCATGACAATCGTGCGGCCATCGGTGTGTAGTTCTTTGAAAATCCGCATGATTTCCGTGCTCGCTGCAAAATCCAGGTTCCCGGTTGGCTCGTCAGCGAGAATTAACGCGGGATCGTTAATCAGAGCGCGGGCGATGGCGACACGCTGTTGCTCGCCTCCGGAGAGTTCCGCCGCAAAGTGCCGTGCCCGGGCGCCCAGTCCAACTCTTTCAAGCGCCTGCAGCGCACGCCGGCGGTCAACTCGACCGCCGCTATAGACCATTGGAATCTCTACGTTTTCAACCGCAGTGGTTCTCGGGAGCAGTTGGAACGTCTGGAATACGAATCCGATCTTTTTGTTGCGAATGCGCGCGAGGCTACGGTCGGAATACGACGAGACGTCCTCACCTGCAAGGCGGTAGGAGCCCACCGTTGGCCGATCCAGGCAACCGAGTATGTTCAATAGTGACGATTTCCCTGATCCCGAAGCTCCGCGAATCGCCACGAATTCTCCTGCCGAAATCGAAATACTTACGTTGCGCAATGCATGGACCGGGGCTCCATCGTTGCGCCGATGTGTTTTCGAAATGCCTTCAGCCAGAATCACTTTTGCTCCTTTAGTGGATCGGCGACGATGCGATCGTCGAGCGACAGGCCGCTCTTGATTTCGTACCATCCGGCGTCACGCGAACCGACGACAACCGCTCTTCTGGTGCCATCAGCGAGAGTCACATAGGTACTTTCGCCATCGCGGCGGACAGCCCGATCCGGAATTAGGACCGCCTGGCGATCCGATGTTCGTATCGCCACGTTCGCGGTCATATCCGGCTTTAGCAGCGACATTGGTCCGGCGATGCGGATGGCGACCTCATAGTTGACGACGCCCGCGAGGATGGTGGCCTTTGGCGCGATTCGGTCAACGGCGCCGCTAAACTCCCGTGACGCATAGGTCTGCAGGGTGAATGAGACCGGCTGGTTCGGACGCACTTCGCCGATGTCGGTCTCGTCTACCATCGCGATTAGTTCCAGCGCGTTATCCGCCATAATCGAAACAAAGGTCGGCGCAGCGAACGAAGCGGCGACCGTTTCTCCTTGGAGCGTCGATACCGATGAGACCGTTCCGGCAATAGGTGCACGAATTTCGAGGTACGGCAGGTCGCTTTCAATCACCCCCAGATCGCGACGCGATTTGGCGAGTTTCGCCTGAGCATTGTCCAAGTCTTCTTGAAGGTCCTCTGTCTGCTGCCGCGGCACGAGTCCGTATTCGAGCAGAGCGCGGCTCCGCTGCAACTCACGATTGATCTTGTGCACCGCGGTGTTGTCGATCTCGATTTGCGCATTGGCGGCGGCGATGCGCTCGTCGAGTCCTTTCGACGTGATCACCGCGATCAGATCGCCTTCATTCACGTGCGACCCTACATTGACATTTAGCTTCGTGACGACGCCAGAGATTTGAGAGCCGACCTTCACCTCTGCGCCCGTTCGCAGTCTCAAGATTCCCGTGGCCGTAACCGTCGTCTGTATCCGCCGCTTTTCGGGCGATACAATGTGGGGAAGCGCCGGGCTTTTAGCCACCGCTTGCGAAATCTGCCATCGACGATAGTACAGCGCTCCTCCCGAAAGCACGGCCAGCAGGGCGATGGCAGCGGTTGGCCGCGATCGCATCCCTATTTCCGTTCGTAGACCATGACCATGGGTGCGCTCTTTCCGCGCGCCGACTCCACGATCATCGTGCGCTTGTCGGGTGAAAGCGATCGGGTCTCCGTGCGGATCGTTTGCGTTCCGGCGACCGCGCCGGGGCTAGTCCACGTTGTAACGAGCTTGTCACCATCCCATTTCGTCACGGTTTCCGCTTTGTCGCCCATCGGTGTTTCATTCTTCACCGGCACGCCGGAAAGGTCGAAACGGGTCTCGGAACCCTGAGGCTGACCGGCGTTGTTATTCCTGATGGTAATCTCAGTGGGACTCTGCTGGATGATCGCGGTCAGTTTCATCTCCGCCATCATTCCGATGTTCTTACTCTTGGCGGGAACGAACTGCCAAGTACCCGAAAAATCCGGATGATCCGCGGCCGCCAGACTGAACGCGAGAATCGCTGCACAAATAGCGAGGTTTGTCATGCAGTGATTCTGCACCCGGTACCCGGGTATAGAGTCAAGAATTTTGTTCGCTTTTCCTGAAAGGACAAACCGGATCGGGCTCGCCATCGGTTTCGTTCAGCAATCCGACGAGCTGCGATCGCATTCCGCGCAGAGTTTCGATCTGCTCATCGATAATTCGTAGTCGCTCGCGCGCTATCGTTTGGATTCCTCGCCGAGCCTGCGCGCTCCTGCGCCCTTGCGGACCGCACTCTTCCGAGTGCAGTTCCGCCAACTGACGGATCTCCTTCAACCTGAATCCGATCAATTGACACCGCCGCACGAACAGAACACTGCTCAAATCGGATTCCGAATAGGCGCGATATCCAGAGGTGGTTCGCGGCGGCTGCCGGAGAATCCCCTTGCGTTCGTAGAACCTGAGAGTCTGAATGTTCACGCCAGCTCGTGCGGCTAGATCGCCAATCCGCATGCTGAATATTCTCAACCCTATACCATGGTATCGGGTCAATCGAAGCTGCCTGAATCTCGCGTTTCCCCACACGTCTCGCCCACCCGCATCCCGTCCGTCATTAAGTTAGCGATCTGGCACAATGAGTTTCTCCAGGCCGCTATTTTCTTTGCACGTCTTCTGACGTGTGGATTCCTGCTGGACTCGCTTCCATCCCGCGTCGAACAATGATCCGCCCGCCGACCTTTTTGTCCCGAATCATGAATTTGGTGTTATAGGACTGGTTATTATCAAGTTCAGTCCACATCATGAGCTTCCCGGATTGATCTGAAAACGCGAGATTGGGCACACCGCTATCAAAAAGGTTTAGCGCCGCGCGAGCTTTTTCCGCATCGTCGTAGAGGTATAGATCCGGCGTGCCATTGGGTTCCAAAAACAGTGCGCATCGGACATGGTTCTTACGATCGAACAGCTTCAAAGCGGGCTGGGATTGTTCCCAAGAAAGTTCTGCGCCCTTATGGCCGGTCTGATCCACAAGGATCAGTTGCTGTGCTGTAAGAGCATTCCTGTTCATCGCCGATCTGATGGTCAACCTTGCAGAAAAATAGCCACTCAGGGCGCCTATGAGGAGACACAGCACCGACATTTTCAGAGCACGGAGTAAGGTTCGCATCTCAGTCGATTGTAGTCACGATTCAGAAAGATGACGGAGGTTAGTTCAGCGAATCACCGGATTCTTCAGTCAACAGAGTTTTGGACCAGAATCGAATCCTCAGCAAGTCGAGTTTCCTCGCGCATCATTACTAATAGGGCGTTCCGGCAATCGTCTTCCGCACCTCATCGGCAAGTGGAACAGCAACACGCTCTGCCGGCGTAGCCATCGGGACTGCAGTCAACCAGATATGCAATGCCCTGGACCCTACCGCGAGCTGGGCGCGATGAATTAGACGCCCTCGCTCGCGTAAAGAATCCCAATTCTCGGCCGAGCAGGGATAAACCAGGCACACAATGACGGTTGAAGTCCGCGCCAGGTTCGCATACGCGAGCACCTGGAGTAAATCATTCCGGTGTTGCTCCCGCAGATCCTCCTCGAGCCGCAACCATGAGTGCTGCTGGAGTTCTTCCCAATGCCGCTTGTATTTTGCATCTACAATTAGCGTCGCGGAATCCCATTCAAGCCAGATATCAGGCACGAGTGATTTCTGGGAGCCCAGATAGGATGGACTCCAGTTGATAGGGCGGGTCGTTTCTCGCTTGCGGCCAACTTTCATCTGGCCCCCGGTCCACTGAGCAACAACCCGAACCACAGTCTCAACCCAAGCTTCGAAAAATTTATCCATTGGCATCGTCCACGGTATGCCTTCAAGATCGCTCACTCCGGCCAGCCCTCTTTCCTCAGCCGTCCATTCGATCGCCTGCAGACCGTTAATGAACTGCTCGGCCCGTAGCGGGCGCCGGAACCATTGTGCGAGTGTCGTCGGGGATGGCACATACGCCGGAACCATTTGGACTCGCCATAGTAACTGTTGTGCAAACTCAATTAAGCGGTGGACAAAGGCGCCGTGCTCTTTCTGCGTCTCCAGGGCGCGTAGCTGGCGTTCGACGCTATGCCGAACCGCGCCTTTGAGGAGCCGGTCATCACGAAGATCTGGAAACGTGCAGGGTAGCGATAAGAAGCCTGCGCGTGGCAGGTTTCTCGTCGCGTATTCAGGCCAATGTACTCTGCCGCGCGGAGCACTCCGGATCTCACTTGCAAGTTCAAATCTTCGATCAAGAGAGTCGAGCAGGGCTTTCAACCTTGCGAGAATCATGAAACACAGCACCCAGATTGGCACTCGACGCTCGGAGCGGCGCAACAAGGGTAACCGCAGCGGTGTCGGACTGACTCGCCATCCCATTTCGGCAAGCATAGGACCAATTCCTGCCCAAGGGAAGCGGGGTTGAACCACGAGGCCAAAATCGGGGCGCGCGCTCGTGGGAGAGATCAGCGGAATGGCTCCAATTGCGGCCCCGGCTTGAATCATAAGCCGGACATCGTTGCCGTCATAATCTCGTTCCATGCGAACGTCTAACAGCGACATCAGCGCGCGGTTCTGCTTGATGAATTGTTCTGCCAGTCGAGCAGCTTGTGCGTCCGGATCGCGCAAGCCGCGAAGTCTGAAGAAATGGATAGCCGACCTTTCGGTAGTCGAGTTATCTGTCAATTCCAGGCAGACTTCCTCGGCCGGCTCCACTTGCCTCAGCGGTACAGCTTTTGAACGAGGCCAAGCGCGTCGAGTCTTCACAAGCTTCGCAGTTCCTGTAAGTACCCGCGGATCGGCTCAGCAAAACCGCCGACATAACCTTGCGCCAAATACTCCTCCAGCAGTGGTGCCAGGTTAACCCGGAGACTCCGTTTAGCACGGTCCTCATCCAGTTCCAGAAAATACGCATGGCCGGGCACTAGCGGGAACGCATCTTCAGCAGCATGTTCAACGAATAGAGAGACCAAATTTCTAAAGGCCTTTTGCATAGTGGCGCATCCGAACTCCTCGACTACACTCATGCGCGGCCAGAGCGAGACGAAGGCAAATCGCCGCCGCACAGCGACATCGACGATAGCGATGCTACGATCCGCATTGTTCATAGTCCCGAGAATGTGCAGATTGCTAGGCAGGAAAAAGGTCCGATGAAACGGTTCGCCGAAGTCATAAGGGAGCTCAATCTTGCGCCCCGAAGCCAAGGGTTCCAGAAGGAATATCGCTTCACCGAGAATCTTCCCCAAGTCAGCGCGGTTGATCTCGTCGATATGCAAAAGGTATTTGCTGGATGGATCTTGGAGAGCCTGTGCCGCTGCCTCCATCAAAAAGCCGCGTGTAGGAGCAAATCGGAAACCAAGATCATTATTAGTGCTCTTTGGAGCCAGGCCACCAATGAAGTTCTCGTACGTGGTATTCGGGTGGAATTGTATCGTTCGCCCCCGCCCGCCATAACTCGTCCGAAGCAGCTCAGTCGCCAGCATCGTTTTGCCAGTACCAGGTGGGCCTTGAATAATGACATATCTTCTCGAATCAAGCAAGTCCACTAGCTGGGTGTTTTCAATTGTTGGCATGAGATTGTTAAACCACTCGGCACGAATAGATTGATAGCTCGCCTGCGCGCCCGCAATAGGTTGATAACCGCGTTCTTCCAACAGAAGATCCAGAAACGCTGATAATGCCGCCTCTGTTCCGGTGCGATCATCGGTTGGGCTATATAGGGCATAGATTTCCTTGCCGTATCTGTCAAAAACGCTTTTGTACTCCGGCCATTGTTTCGCGACGTTGTCGGGAAGAGGCAGATCCGTCCGAGTTGGATCTTGTTTCGCCCAGGCGACAAGAGTTCCGCGGCCGTACTTCTGATTCAGCCAGGAACAGATCCCCTGGGTCTTCCGGGCGTGACCCGGTCGCCCGAGAATTGCCTCGTCGGGCGCAAGGCCTTGTGTCCCGACGACCATCCCGATCAGGCAGGGTCGATCAGGCACAGGAAACATGACGAACGACAGCCCGCTATAAGGTCCCGAAGCCGGATTCTGCGGGTGAATGTAGGCAGCAAAAGGAACGCCCGAATCGCCACTCATCTCTGGCGCACGGAGCGTCAAAGCCCTCATGGCTTGCTTCGGATACCGCCCACCCGGGCTGCCAAACAGGGCTTCAAATGCCGCCTTGTTTCGTTCGGCCCATGCCTCCTGCTTTAGAAAATGTGCAATCTGAACCAGCGATGCAATGCTCATATTTGGAACTTCAAATGAGACTTTAGCAGCGCTGGCCCGATTAATCCGGATACCCGGCATGCGCACGTTGATCGGCTTGACAGATCACTCAATCTGATTTGGCTTGCAACGGATACGGTTTGCGTGGCTCGCTAAAGGGGTCGTGACGGGCATGAAAAACACGACGAGCTTCCACAATCGGTGAGGGTGGGATTCGAACGCTCGGGACGTGCTTAGAATCTGTAAGTTATAGATTCTTCGTTGCAGCGAGTGCAACTTTTGCAGGTTCTGCCGTCGCGCATTGCCCACCATTTGCCCACGGCGACCTACGCGGCAATTCAACAAGCGATTCAAACGGCTGGATACAACCATCGGAAAAGGTGTACAATATCCGAAGGATTTATCCAATGCCTGCCCGATCACAACCACTCGCGAAAGCGCGCCGCGTCTTCCAAGAGCACGAGGGCATACTGCGTACTAGCGAGGCTCTTCGGCGCGGCATCCACCCGCGGACTCTCTATGAACTTCGGGACCGCGGAGAGATCGAGCGCGTTGGAAGGGGGCTGTACCGGCTGGCCTCCGCGCCTCCCCTCACAAGCCCCGACCTGGTTACAGTTGCCCTTCGAGCGCCGCTTGGTGTAGTGTGCCTCATATCCGCGCTTTCCCATCATGACCTGACAACTCAGATTCCACATGCAATTGATCTGGCGCTTCCGAGCCATGCTCAAGCCCCACGGATGGAAAGCATTCCGCTGCGCATTTTCTGGTATTCGGAAGCCCCGTATCGTGCCGGTATTGAGACATTCACGATTGATCGCGTGTCTGTCAAAATGTACTCTCCCGAAAAGACCATCGCCGATTGTTTCAAATACCGAAATAAAATCGGCCTTGATGTCGCAGTCGAAGCTCTCCGTGCTTACAAAGAGAAGAAGCGCAAGCCAGACCTGAAGGCACTCACAACGTTCGCGCAAATCGATCGTGTCATGCGAGTATTGCGGCCATATCTGGAGGCCATATTTTGAGCGCTCGTGACCTCGGCGCTTCTGTTCGACAGCGGCTGCTCAATCTGTCGCGGGCGAGTTAGCGCCCATTGCCCACCAAAATTGCTGATTTCTGCTAAGTTATTGATTGTCCGACCTGAGACATGGTAACAGAACGTTCCGGAGACATGGGTAACACTTTTGGCCTGAAACAGGCGAATGTAAAACATGCCCTGACAGAAATGTGCACAGATTCTCTTCTGGCGGTGAGGGTGGGATTCGAACCCAGACCCACCTCGACAGCTCTGCAACTTGCAGATTCTACGTTGCTCAGCGTGCCAAAGATGCCAACGATGACGTAGACCATTACACGCTATTACACCGCGCCGCTCGGTTAAAGGATCAATGTTTGCCTTGCCCTCTGCGCCCTCTCCCAGTCGTTGGGATGGCATCGCCGGGCGCTATCACCCGTGAGGATAACTGCTTCTGGGGGAAGTCCTTTGGGTTTAAAGTCGCGATAAATGCCGCTCGTCCCTGCTCGGCACAAGCACAGAAGGGGTCATCACCTCGATCAGGCGAGATTTCGGCTGTCGAACGAAGCTCAATCATCTCGGCTTCTTCTCTGAGCAGATTGATGATGGCACCAATGAGATTGCGCCGGACTCCCAGCCGCCTGAGTACTTCTTTGTACTCGGCCAGAATCTCCTCGCTTACTAGCCACTTAAACGTCGCACTCTCCAGCCAGTTCCGGAGGAGCTTTGCACTGGCGTTCTGGATCGGGCGATCAGATTTGAACCCGGCGATTCCAGCAACGAGCACCGAGGTATCGATGACTCCTTTAGGACGATCTCGGGGAGCGGCCAACCGTTATCTCCGGCAGTCGTTTCTTTTCGGTGCGATATGAGCGGATCGCGTCGGCGATTTCGGATTCGGTAACACTCGAAAGGTCGCGCGCAGCAGCCTCCAGTTTGTGCGTGAATTCCCGCTTCCATTCAGGCCTCTTTCGGCCCCGAGGTAGATCCTGATATTGCGCCGCGCGAGGAAGTTGTTCGTTGAGCTCTCTTGCCAGATTTGCAAGCGGAATACGAACTTCAATTGGTTCGCGGCCTCGCATCGGGCGCGAGCGAAGCCAGACGTAACGAGGTGTATCGCGTTCGCTCTCTTTGAGATTGTTCAAAACAGCTTCTGTGAACCGGGCCAGGAGGTCGGTGGACGTGCCAAGAGACTCCTTTAAATAGAAGGCCACCTTTGCCGCAAGCAGGAGTCGCTTATCAAACCAATAAATACTGTCTTCGCGGCGCGGTCGAACAACCCTGAACTGCACGAGATTCTGCAGATCCTTGGGGTCGACGCCAAGAACAGCGCTGGCTTGCTTAAGTTTCAACTCAACGGATGACATTATCGTCTAAAGTTTAGACTGTTTTTGGCCGAATCGTCAAGGAACGCCCGTTTCGAGTGCCTTTCTACTCCCGACGGTTAACGTGCGATAGGCCCGCTTCACCAGATTCGAAGGGATACGCGCCATTTCCCTATTTCCCGAGCCTGAGACTCACCATGCCCAAGCCCAATCGTAAAAATCCGCCGCACGCGCGAATAGTGGAGAGTATGTGTGCGCCATCCTCCGCGGCGACAATCGGCGGCAACTCGGTATTCAGTAGCGCTGATAACGTTTTTCAGCTAATTCTGAAACCCAGTCTCTGGGCTTCCTGAAGGATCTTTTCGCCTTGCTGGATCTGCTTCCTGCTCGGTGGCTTATTTTGCGCCG
Organism: Terriglobia bacterium; assembly: GCA_021324185.1. Classification (GTDB taxonomy): domain Bacteria; phylum Acidobacteriota; class Terriglobia; order Bryobacterales; family Bryobacteraceae; genus Bog-105. The sequence goes on from JAJPJN010000180.1 coordinate 45,979, forward strand.
CCAGCCTGCCCAAACTATATGCCAGAGCACGCTGCCACGGTGCAAGATTGCCCGTCTCTTTTGCCCAGCCCGAGATGGCAAACCATTCGTCGGCCGGGATAACACGAATCCGGGCATATGCTTCCATGTCAGCCGAACCGTCCCTCCTCACCGTGCCACTGTCCGGCGAGAAGTCGCGTTGCGTGACGATCGGCCGGAGCAGGCCAGAGGGAATGCCGATCTCGCACGTCCTGAATTTTTCCCAGCACCGCTCTTTCTTAGCCCATTCCGTCACGTTGCCGCCCTGCGCTCCCTCAATAAGATGATCGTAGGCCGCTTTCGAGATAATCCTGATAGTCTCATCAAGCTCCTGGGACAGAGCTTGAGCTTTCCATATTCGTTCAAGATCGATCTTCTGTGCAGTATGGTGTGAAAGCCACGAGAGAGTATAGGTCACGATATTTGCCCGATAACCGCCGTAGTTCTGCGCCTGCACGAGTTTCTCGCCCCGTCGGAACAGGATGGCCTTTGCAATGAGGTGACGGAAATAAGCATCATCCGGCACCGGAGGCTTTTTGTCCGCAAGTTCGGCCATGAACTCAACGAAATTCTTCTCAGCGCCGCGGCTGACCATATGGGGTTTCTGGTCCCATGTGTATTCGAACTTGGCGAGATCGGTTTTTGTGAACTTCTGCGAGACCGGGTGTTGGATTTTCCAACGTTTGCGCTCGCCGGGGCTTCCCGCTCGCGCCAAAGCGTCGTTGTAGCTCCCCCGCGCCCGTTCATAGTACCAGCGTGTCTCGATTTGCGTTCCAGCCAGCGCAGGCGCCCAGATTGTGCGTGAGAGTTCCTCGACACACAAATGAAACGGATGATTCGCAGAAAAATCCGCGGTGTTGACTTTGTTTTGGCTGTTGGCGTACAGGGAAATTCGCGGCGCGAGTTGATCGATAGATGCTGGGTCTTTCGGAACGGTGAGCTTCACCTGAACCGAAATGTTGCTGACATCCGCTCTGTCCTTTTTGACAGCCGTGTAGAGTGATGCCGTCGTCTGTCCGCCGTTGACGATCTGGAAACTTTCGGCACGGGTCAGGAGAATAGCATTCCCGTGATTTTCGAATTCGACGCGCTCTGCCGTGGCCGAAATTCCGTTGTTGTATGCCAGAAAGCGCTGCGGCTCTTCGAGAATGGTATCGCGGATTCCGCGATTGATTTTGCCGCGTGCTTGAAGAAACGAGCGGACGTTGCGTTCGAGAAGCCGGGCGCCATATCTTTCGTAAATCCTGACCAGCAGGGAAGCGGGGAAATAGCCCACATATGTTGTGTACTCATAAGCCGGGTCGGCGGAGCGGATGCAGACCACACGCCCCCCGAACTCCTGAAATTTTACGTCAATGGCTTCGCGCTTTGCACCGGAGGTCTCCATCCGGAAAATACGCTCGATATCCCAGACGTGGTGAGTAAAGTTCACGCCTTCGATGACAACGTCTTTGTATTCCCGCGCCGATGTCAGGCCATCTGTCAAAAGGAACAGCCGACCTCGTGTGACATCACCTCTCGCCGAGTGGATTGAATCGGCAGCATCGAACTCCGGTGAACTTTCTTCCAGGCCTGCGCGAAAGTTGTCAGTCAGCGCGCGCTGAAAAAACCCGCGCAGCCGGCTGAAATGCCGATCTATATCCGCGGCCGGTACACGCTGCGGCGAGACATGTTTCGTGTAGATGGTTACAAAAAGGTCGATGCAGTCGTTATCGGAGGATACATTGTAGGCGTTGATTTTGTATCCGCGGCCATCGCAGTTACAGAGAATGAAGCCATCGGCCTCGCCTGCATCGGTCATGGCCTCAATGACATCCTCCGTGAAAACATCAACTTCGTAGTTTGAGCTGTCGGAGCCCCGGACAAGCACATCCTGCCGGAGGTTTTCGGCAAACTCCTCAAGTGTCATGCGATCGGCTCTCCCTGATCAGAGTACGAATCCTTGCAGGTTCAACCTCGAAAGCGGCGCACGCTGCCAGCGCCACCATGTAGCTCAGATCTCCTACGCCGTCGGGCAGAACGGCGGGCACCCTCGGAAACCCCTTCCCGACTCTGAAAGCTCTTATCCTCTGAAGAACGTAGCGCCTTTCGTAACGCGGGAAGTGAACATCGAGACAACCATAAGCAACAAGCTTCTCGTCGAAAACATTGCGAGCCGCGCTGTGGCACAGCAACTCGCGAACCGATTGAACAGTCTCCGGGAGACTGAACCCGCCCGTCACCACTTTTTCGAGGAGAATCGCAACGAGGTAAAGAGATGCAAAACCGGTGTCGTCAAGCTGGCGCTCCCCGGAAATATGTACTTTCGTATGCTCCCGTGAGGTGCTGCATTTCACCTCGACTGCGCCGCACGCATACTGAAAATCCTTGCTAAGCGGCTCGGGCATAGCCCAGGAGGAAACCGCAGCCTGAGGGCTCTCGCATTCCGGAATCACGAAATCACGCAAAAAGAGGAGTTCAGCAAGCAAGCCCTGCACCGCAATTTCGGACAGGCCCTCGCCTCCGCTCGATTCAAAAAAGCGCTTCCACCGATCGAGCCGGCCGAGAAAGGCGGGAAGCGCCTGCATGGCAACGGGACGCTGGAAGACATGTTCCGCCACGTCACTGGCGACATAGCTGAAAACCTCATTGAAAGAAGGCGCTGCCGATTCTATAAAGAGATGCAGGTGACCAGTATCTCCGGAGAATCGCTTCACGGCTGTGATGAATCCGCGACTCTGGATCAGCGGGCCGTCCGAAGCGCGTGGAGGCGAGGCAGTCTGAAGTAGCAACATGCGCGTACCACTGGGATGACGGGTACCCACAAACAAGCCATCACGGGATCGCGGATCTATCCGGCGCACTGTGACACCGGCCTCGGGATTGTGACCGCAGGCGCCGGTCTCCAGGCCCTCCCAGAGGTCGCCCAGATTCATTGCAGCTCGAACTCCTGCTGCCAGTAGATATTGTTGACACGGTAGATGATTCCGTCATCGCCCGATACAGATGGGAAGCTCAGTGCTATTCCAAAAACCGGTCGTTCTGTAGGGACTGGAATATCCGGGTCTTCTTCGGGCGTCCTTCTTTCATAAAACTGGACCGGATAGATGAGAAGAAGGCCACGACTTGCCGGGCGCACGTCGCGTATAAACGGACCGCTCGCGTCAGTGGGTCTGTTCTCGCTCCGCTTCTCAGGATCTTTCTTCTCCCAGGCATTGACAGTTCGCTGCAGGGCATCAGCCCGCTCGTCGTGGGAGAGATCAAGCTGCTCGTCGGATCTGCTGACGATCCGTCGTACGCACTGCTTCGAGTCATCTGAGAACACTCTTTCGCGGCGCGTCAGCCTGACTCTTCCGATTGGCGGAATGTCGCATTCCATCTCGGCCGTGCCGCCCTTGAGTAAAACAACGGACCACTCGGTCAGGCCGCCCTCGCCGGTTTTTTTGCCGATGAACCTCGCCATGCTGTCGCTGTTCACTTTGAGAGCCTCCGGATGCGTGCGGTAATCCTGGAGGAACCTGATGACTTCCTCCGCCGGCACTCCGGACCATATACTCCGTGACCGGTCATCCTTTCGCGCCACCACGGCCTCTGCGCGCGCGAGAAATGCCTCGACAGCTTCCGCATTCTGCCGAAGGATGTCGGGGTCCTTGAAGAGGACAATAGTTTCCGCGATAGTTCCGGAGAAGGAAACCTTCATTTCGGTCCCGGTCCGCAGCTTGCTCGCACCGGTTATCTGCAGTCCGTTGGGATGCGTGCGGACACGAAGACCGTAATCCCGCGGCGTACCGCCGATCGCCGCCATGTGCTCAAATTCTCTCTTGAGCTCCGCCGAAGCCAAGGCGATATGTCGGTACCAGGTAGTCAGATCCGCCGTTGTATAGAGGCGACAGAGATCCAGATACCCCGGCCGATACCCGAACCACCGTCCCATCTGCATGAGAGTGTCATACATTCGCGAACTACGCAGGAAATAACTTACCGAGAGCCCTTCCAACGTCAGTCCTCGCGAGAGCTTGTCACCGCCGATGGCGATAACGCTCACGCCGTTAGGGTTGTTTCTATAGTCCAGAACATCGGCTACGGTTCCGTTGATGACACGAACCGTAATCGCAGTTGCGGCCTCGACCAGATGCGGTTCCACATCTTGCCAGGCGAGCCGAACAATCTCCGCATCATTAATGCCCCGGTCAAGAATTGTTCCCGTGGTCGCTTCGAAATCACTCTCCCATTGTTCCTGAAGCTGATCGCGAAGCGGCGGTGTGTAGTTGCCATCCCCATACCGAAGGCGGTTAACCAACGAATGAAGCTCGGTCCGCACAGCCTCGGCCACCGCCTGCTGCACGGAAGTGAATCGTGTCACGTGAACCAACATGGAATTGTGTTCCAGCTTCTGCCCGCGCGCGCGGCGTGCGGCACAGGTGAGCATGAAGGCGCGTATCGCCTCGCGAAGCGATTCGGGGAGGCCCTGTACCAGATAGCCGTTCCTGTGTCCGCTCGGCAGCCACGGCTCGGAATCCCGAACTGTTCTGATGACTGGCAACCCGTCCTGCTCAGTCAGTATGCCCGCTTCGGGGTCGCGGTCCAGACCGAAGACCTGCTCCGGTCCTATGTAGTTGGAGGGAGTCGGAAGTGCGACGATGAAGCTGCGCGGGAACAGGCCCTCGCCGTGCGCTGCCGTTTCGTCGGATGGATCGATGAAGATGTTGGCGAAGGGTGTTGCGGTGTAGCCCACGTACGCGCTTTTCTGAAAGGTATCCAGCAATTGCCGGATCATTCCGTTGATGGCCGTCACATCATAATCAGTCAGTGAGTTGCCGTTCTCATCAACCGGGATCGGTTTGGTATTGACAGAAGCGTTATCAGCCTCATCGTCGATCACCAGCAGGGGCACTCCAGAGATCCGCTGGCGTCCGCCTGTGCCGTCATGCGCGCGCAAGCTAAGCCACTGCCGCAGGTTCTCGAGAATGCCTTTGTTCTTTTTGACGACGACCACGACCGGATCATTACCTCCCGGAATAACACCGATCTGGTTCGCAACAGTCCGGTTGAAGTCGCCGTCTTCGGCACTGCCCGTCAGAGAATGGGCGACCGGCTCGTCCTGCTCGGAGCGTCGGAGCCCGACACCCAGTCTCTGATTGTTCTGGTTATAAGCTGTCGCCCGGTGGGTATTGAATCCCAGAAAACTTTCGTCCATGCGAAACTGTGTTTGACTTCGCAGGCTGTTCAGCATCCCCGCAAGAATCACGATCACGCGATAGCCCGCATCCGCCGCCTTGCAGACTAGACCAGCGTAATTAGCGGTCTTTCCGGACTGGACTTGGCCCACAACCATGCCCCTGCTGTCCCAAGCCCCCTCGCGTCTCGGATTCTCCACTAGACCTAGGATTCGGTCGGTAAGATCATCGAGACGGTTTACAACTGCCGTGCTCCATTTCAGATCTTCCAGCAGATAGTCCCTGTAACGGTTCCAAAACCGCCAGTTAATGCCGGCTTTGCTGTTCGGCAGCCAAGGCTGATGGTCCTTGCGGTCCTCCAGCACCATTTCATGTCCGATTGCGACATTGCAAAGATTCTCGACTTGGCGGATAAGCCGGTCGCGCTCGCGGGTCAGTTCAGGATGATCAACGGTGAGGACCGCGAGCACCGTGTCAACACGACGCCGGATCTCCTCCTCTGTTGGTGCTGCTGTCGGCCGAAGCAACATCAGAACCATCTTGAGGGCTTCATCGAAAGCGGTCATCGGATTCCCCTCTTATCAAGAATTGCCGGTAGGTTGGCGATGAATTCGGACAGCCGGTTGAACGGTTCCATCCGGTAAAGGCGCGCAATGGCATCCTCACGTGAGACTCCGGTATGGACCAACGCCTGATAGAGTTGCACCGCCAGTTCGTAGACTTCGCCTGATGCGGCCTGTTCGAACGGCACCGCCTCGCTTTCTGGCTTTTGGGATTTGTTTAGGATAATCAACGGGACTGGGACCGATTCCTCGATCAGTCGCAGCGCCGATTTGAGGATGTCAGCATCGGGGGGCGCATCACTCAGGATTCTGCGGATGAGCGGATGTTCTCGATTAATCCGATAGAAGATTTTTCCGTGACTCACCTTCTGCTGCCATACGAACAAGCTTTCCTCGGCATGAGCCCGGCCGAGCACACTACCGCGATGCCGATATATATCGACGGCTTTTTCCCTGGTCGCCCTCCCGATTCGTGCCAGAGACTCCTTCAGTTCGACCGGAACGCGGGCTGTGCTCTTCTTAATGTCTAAGCCCCAGAGAGCATCAAGCGTGTTCGGCAGGTCGATTCTGATCCGTGCCAGCTTGTAATGCTCTTCCTTCTTGATACCCAGCCCGAGCCAGTCGCCCGGAACCAGTAACCGGCCGTTACGGTAGATAAAGAAGCCCTGATGCGCCACCCACCCGTGCGGGCCGCCAGCGTCCGCATATTCCTGCGGCGTTAGTTTGGAGTGATGCGGAAGAATATAGGCATCCACGGCGACCGTTTCGCCCTTCATCATGAGAATCTCGGGCTCGGGATGCTGTGTTGATGGATGCGTGGAGAGGAACGGGTCCCAAGGCTTTACCGGATTTCCGTTGATCCGCAAAGTCACGCCGCGCGGTCGTTGGAGAAAACGGTGAAAAACCATCGCCAAGTGTTTCTCTACCGCTTCGATCCGGTCGTTAAACACGTCACGGTCATACGCGCTCTCGGCCAAGGTCCCGCTTACCAGTCGGTCGAGATTCTCCCAGACGACGGCAGTTCCGGATTTGCCAATGCGCGCTGAATATTCCGCGGCCTTCGGGGACCCTCTGCGAAGAACGCGCCACTGGCATGTGGCGCGAACGTAATCGAGATCCCAGCACCGCGTCCAAAGACTCGATACCTCGGTCCTCGTACTGACGATCACCCGGCGGCATTGAGAGAATGAGGCCGTCTTCAGCCCCAGCCCAAAGCGCCCCAGATCTTCCCGGTGCCGCGGCTGTGTCGGATCGGCACCGATCCGCATCGCCGCGATCAACTCCTGTTCCGACATCCCCGAACCGTTATCGATTACAGCAATACTGGACGCCTCGCCGTTCCAGAAAAAAACTATATCGATCTCTGTCGCATCGGCAGTCAGACTGTTATCTACCACGTCAGCTATGGCAGTGAAGAGATCGTACCCGACCGCTCTCAGCGACTCGATCATCGCCGGTGCATACGGCTCGACGATATCGTAGGAATCCTTGGCTGTAGGCATGTTCAGACCGCGGCACCTCCCGTGTACCGGGCGGAGGCACCCTCGCTACGACCTTTGAGGATCTCCAGGACTATAGCGGCAATCTGGCGTGCGAGCAGGGGTGGAACGGCATTGCCGACCTGGCGATATTGATGGGTTCTGGGACCACAGAAATAGTAGTTATCGGGAAACGTCTGAATTCTCGCCGCTTCCCGGACGGTCAGACTCCGGCACTGCGTCTCGTCATAGTGAATGAAATAGTGACCGTCTTTCGCGATGTGGCTCGTTATGGTCGTAGCCGGGCGAAAGGCTATCTGAACCCGGAACCGGTCGTCAAAATAGCCCTTGCTCAATGCATCGCCGAGGCTTCGGTGCCTAGGATGAAGCTCGGGTGGGAAATCGTTCAATTCCGGGGAGCGAAAATGAACCCGCGCAAAACAGGCCGCGAAGAGGTATCTATGGAGATCAGCTGCCATGTGCGGGCGGCTTGCGTGGTTGCACGCGCCGCCGATTAATGGATCGAGAAACCATCCCGGCTCGTATTCACAGGTGGTGTTGTGAGCGACAAATTCGCTCCCGCGATTAGCCTGCATATCGCGCAAGTTATGCACAGTCCGGACGATACACTCCCGCAACTCCCCTTCCGCTCCGTTTCGTCGCGATTTCATGAATCCGGTATCCAGTATTGATGCGAGCGCCGCGCGCCACTCTTCCCTTCCGTCATTGGCACGTGTCAGCCCACTGCGCAGGCGTGGAAGACCCCTCAGCACTTTGCTTGCGGGTATCGGCTGGTTGTGGGGCCGCAACGCCACGAACCCGTCGAAAGATAGGTCCTCGCGTATTCCGAGAATAATTACGCGATGGCGCGCTTGTGGAATCCCGTACTCCTCGCATTTGATGACAAAATCGCCCGGCTTGTAGTGGGGATGGCCGTCAAGGGAATGAGTGGGATATTTCAGGCAAAGCGAACGCAGGGTATATTTTGCACCTCCGCGTTGCGCGCCTCGGATCACTTTCGCCGGATGATGGAGATCATCCAGCATCTGGTCGAAGATTTCGTTGCCTTTGACTTCGGATGACAACAGCCCCTTTACGTTCTCCATGATGAAGACGGGCGGCTCGTGAACGGAAAGAATTCTCAGATATTGTTTGTAGAGATAGACGCGATCATCATCTTCAGCAATGCCGCCGTTTCGCGACCTTCCAACGACAGAAAACGCTTGACAGGGCGGACCACCACATAGGACCCATGAGTCCGCACGTCCAAGTGCATTCCGAATCCTGCGGTCAACTTCGCTTGCCTGAACCACCCCAAGCTCAGCCTTCCAAGCCTCATCTCCGGCGGCCTTCGCCTCAGCGGGATATCGGGCGAAGAGTTCGAGGCGTCCAAGCTGCCCGCGCAAATGATCGTAGTAGTCGTGGGGAACTTTTCCCACCGGAAACTGCCGGAAGAAACTCCTGAGTTCGAGCGTCCGATGTGCCCATTCCTCCATCTCGATGGATAGAGCGATCCGGAACTGGCGAGAGCCGCGCGCAGAAGCAAGCGCGGAGAAGCCCTCCCCAAGCCCTCCGGGACCGGCGAACAGGTCGACGACGGGAATAGATTCAGCGGGCATTGTCCTCCAATGCGCTAACGAGGCGAGCCTGCAAACTGGCCTCGTCGCTGAGTTCGCATTCCCACACTATGATTACGTGCCAGCCTAGCGCCTCAAGCTCACGAGTATTTGCCGCGTCCCGCGCTACGTTTCCCTCAAATTTCCGCCGCCAGAACGTGGTCCTCGTCTTCGGCATAACGGCATTCTTACAACCTGTATGGCGGTGCCAGAAACACCCGTGCACGAAGATTACGGTATGCCAGCGTGGGAGCACGATGTCAGGTTTGCCAGGCAGCCCACGACGACCTAGAGTGAAACGAAACCCTTGGCGATGCAGCAAGGACCGGACTCGTCGCTCCGGGACCGTATTGTGCCCGCGGATGCGGCTCATATTCCAGCTACGGTGGTGTGGCGTCAGGCGATCCATTTTGCTTGAACACAAAAATTCCCTTGCTCGTTGGCCACGATTACATCTGGCCAGCGATCATACTGGTCCAATATCGGAAATTGTTATTTTACTTCCAGAGCGTTGATAGGAGACGACGGGTAGGCTTTATCTGAGGGAACGGAATTTCAACGCAGTTTGACCGTGGCCCAACACTGCAATCTGTAATCCAAGTTACAATCCCAAAGGGCTTGGTGGCGATTCAGCGCCCCTGGCCCGTTCCGCCCTAACACTTGTGCCCTCTCGCTTTCGCGCGAGCTAGCGTCATTACTCCGCATTGGCACCTCGGACCAGCAGAGCGAGGACGCCCTCCAGTGCGGCCTCCAGCCATAGTGCGCCGCATCGAGGAGTTAATAATTGCGTTCAGCCGGCGCACGCATTTCACACACTCAGGCGAAGAGCGAAAGTGCTCGGCGTCTGCGACAGCTCGACACCGCGGACACCTGGGTATCGCCGATCCTCTAACGGGCAATTTCGTTGGTCAATAACGTGAGTGCGGCGTGCCGATCAACATCATTCCATTTCTCCAACCAAATTTCGGCTTGGCTCGGTTCCATCGGGTGCGCTGACCTATCAACTTCGTGCCAAGAATTTTCTTCGAAATTGTATTCGTGGAGTTCGCAAGTCTGCCGCCGCACAACAACTTTTATTCCCTCCAGAGAGGCGACGACTTCTTTGGCTGCACTTACCATATTGATTTCCATGGTTTGACAATATCCAACTAGAAGGATTTTGTCAATCCTGATATTCAGGGCGACCTGAACTATGAGCGAAGCAGTGAGTACAGCAGCAAACCGGCTCCGATTGCAAAGAAAAAGACGAAGCGTCGAAAGAAGCGTGGCCCCATCATGGCGGCCAGTAGAAACCAGAACCTCATCGCATAGCTCTCCGTAAATTTATCTCAACCATAATGAATGTACGCATTCGGCCGCTCACGTGTTTACAGCCAGAACGTACGGAATTCCGAATAGCCGCGCCCAGGACCTAACCGCTGAGCTTTGGAATCTCGGGATGGTGGTGTCGACTGCCCAGTAGTCGTTGGCCACTCCAATTAGGATTTCCGGGTGCCGCGACATCGAAGTCAGCACCGGCCAGGAGATGAGCTGCTCGTAGCAAATAAGAATGGCCGCTCGTTTTGCGGCAATCCGCATTACGCCGGGTCCAGCAAGATGGAGCGGTGCTGAGTCCGACCGGAGCGGATTCCACATCGCCACAGGAACGGGAATCCGCTGCTCAAATATTCGCGCCTGGCCGCCGCGGATGACGAGACCATTAAAGTACGTTGGTGACCATTTCTCGGTCTCCGGTGAGCGGGTCGGTGTAGGTGTCGGCGCCCAGCGGAGTGTCGCCAATTCTGCCGAAAAGTCGTACAACGGGCGCTCCCCCCGCGCCTTCCTCGGAATCCGTGCGCCGATGAGAACCGTTTTTCCGCTCGCCTTTAGCTCGGCGAGCGTTTGTTGCCAAAACACATCCGTTGATGCGGTCCAGTACGGCACCACAGTTTCGGGGAACACGATCACAGATGCTCGCGCGGATACAGCCTCGCGCTGGATCTCCTCGGCCGTCTGATATTCGGCCAAAGGATCGGGTGCGCGGTGGGCAATGGAGCCGAAGTGTGTGCTGATCGCTTTCCAATCTGCGGGAGCTGACGGCTCCGTGGGGTGCATCAGATTGCCTACACCGCCTATGCAAACCGCCGCGACAGTGGCCCGTTTGGGCCAAATCGCGAGAGCGCCCGTCAGAATCGCACAGAATGACAAACCGCACCACCCCGTCGCTGGGAAAAGAAATCCCGCTGCTGTCAAGGGCGAGGCCCAGCCGATGATTCCCAGTGGCGGAATTACTGTGAGGGCCAGGCCAATTGGGGCGCGCCATACCGATTGCCGCGCATTTCGCGACCAGACAAGCGGCCATGGGAGTGCAAGCAATAGCGCCGCAACCGCCCAAAACCCGAAAGCCGCGAACGGCGACACGCCTGGGCCGAAGAAATTCTTCGCGCCTGGAATTAGCGGCCAAAGCGCTCCGGCGTAATATGACAGCACCGATTGATATGCCGCTTGACGGGATTCTGCTCGGAGCGCAAGCGCTGGCATCAGCACCGACGCGGTGATGCCAACCGGATACCCAGTTGAAACGGCAAGCCCTACGAGTGTTCCCGCAGCAGAACGGTGAAACGCAGTCATCGGAGCGTCAACAATGGCTTCACGCGATCTCGAATGGAGTTGATCGCGACCGGTCCGAAATAGCGGCTATCGAAGCTGCGCGGGTTGTAGGAAGAGGCAACCCAAACGAAGCCCGGCTCGACCGTATATCGGCCCAGTTTCCACGACGTGAGGGTTCGGCCTTTTGTATCCCTGCGGAGCGCTGCGGTGTTTGGCAAAAGACGACCCTCAACCGAGATTCCTGCCGCAGATACCTCAACCAAATCGCCCGCATGCGCAACGACAGGTTTCAGCAGGGGTGCGCCGCCGTCCCTGCACGCTCCCCGATCACGATAACCGCGCGAAAGTGCGAGGCTGGCGAAAGGTTCGGGGGGACAAAACTCGACGAGATTCGCGCCGGGTTGCGAGCTTGTTACATACAAACCAAGCGGCAAGGAAGGCGATGTGTTGATTCGCAGCCCAACGATGTCCCAGAACTGGAAACCGATGAACAAGGGAATCAAGCATCTGAGCCCGATTATTCTGGCGATTGTGACGCGCCGCTCTCTGGGTTCACTGGACAGGCCAATCGCTGTCATACACCGCCGCTCCTTCAAGGTCGGGGAGCGATTCCCGGTTTATGCACGCTTGCCCGGAACCGCTGGCCGCCGCTCCACGCGTCTGGGCAATGACATGGCAATAGCGCACGACGATTTCATTGACAATGCGCTTTGAGCCGTCCTTTGGAACGAATTCACGCTGCTCGATTGTCCCCTCGACAAAAATGTTGTCGCCCTTTTCTAAAGCCGACGCCACCTTTGAGAGGTCTCCATAAAAAGAGAGGCTGTGCCAGTTCGTGCGCTCATGCCACTGCTGGCTGTTGTCTTGGAATCGGTAAGTCTGTCCGAGCCGCGCGTTGGCCACGGGCATTCCCGACGGAAGATACCGGACTTCAGGCTTCTTTACCAAATATCCAGCTATCTCGACCCTGTTCATTTGCATGGTGTTACGCTCCTTTCGTCGTGTGATATTCCTCAAGGAATCCAAGCTCCGCCTGCGTCAGGCGCTCAGCCGGAGCCGTTTCAGGCTTGCTGATCTTATTGCGCGTGCGTCCAACGGGTTTCTGCGAGATCACTCGGCCATCCTCGACGGCTAGAAACTTAGTGGGCGGCCGTATGCTCGCGCGAGCTGTGAGCACCGGATCAAGGAAATAAAGCATTTGAGTGCCGAGGATGGGGTACGTGCCGCTTACAAAAATCAACATCTGACCCGGCGCGACGATCTTCTCTGTATTGCCGGCGGCCTCTTTTTCGGGTGGCTTGAGGCGCAGCACTTCATCAGGGGTCATGAGCGGACGTTCCACATAGTCAACGCTTGCGTTCATGTGGCCCATTACGGGCGAGAAGCGGGAACCGGAAAAGTTGTAGCTGGCCTTCTGAACCGTTTGCCTGCCGGTCATGCGGCTAAGCAACTCAGCAGTTTCCACCTGGTTCGGTGCGAACGCGATTCTTACATGGCAGTTCGAGACGATGCTCTCGTTATTTCCGTACGCATCCACAATCTGCCGGATATCCTGCGTGATCAGATATGCCTTCAGGCCGTATCCCGCCATGTACGATAGGGCGTCCGCAAAGACTTCCATGCGGTTGAGGGATGGGAATTCGTCAATGAGCAACAAAAGGCGATGCCGGTTGCGAATCTGCTGTGCTCCTTCAAAGATCATCTTTTCGGTGAGTCTGTGAACGATCATTGTGAAGATCAAGCGGATCAGAGGCCGCAACCGGATCTTGTCCGATGGCGGGACAACCAGGTACAGTGAAATCGGCCGCTCGAAGTTGACGAGATCGGCGATTGTAAAGTCGCTCGCTGAAGTGTTCTGAGCTACGAGAGGATCGCTGTATAGAGTCAACGCCGTCTTAGCGGTGCTCAGCACGCCGCCGAAGTCGCGATCCTCTTTATCGAGCATTTCTTGAACTTTTTCTTTGACGACCGGATGCGTCACTGTCCTCTCGCCAGTCGGCATCCGCCATCCACGACCGCCTTTCGGATCGTGCTCGGCGTTGAGCAATTCAGCGAGCGTATCCCTAAAGCTCGAACCAGGAGTTGTAAAGACATGCGCGAGATCAGCAAGCGAAGCGACACGCCCCTCACGTGCCGCCGCATAACAGACATGCAGAATCATCCCGGTTGTGATGGAAGCTGCTGCATCCTGCCAGTAGCGTTCTTGCGGACTATCCTCGCCGGTTCGGACAATCATGTTTGCGATGTTCTGGGCATCTGAAACATCACGCGGCGTAAATAACCGGACTTCCGCGAGCGGGTTAAATCTGGAGCTGCTCGATTGCTCGACGGGAGAAAACTTGAAACAGAGATGTCCCTGCTGAGCGCGAAATCCCGCGGTCTTTGCCCAGTTCTCTCCCTTGATGTCGTAGATCACTGCTGATTCGGACCAAGCCAGCAACGTCGGAATAACCAGGCCCACACCTTTGCCGGAGCGCGTTGGCGCGAATGCCAGAATGTGCTCCGGCCCGTTGTGGCGAAGGTAATGAAGGCGGTTCGAATTGTCAGCGCGCCAAGCGCCCACGTACGCGCCCTGCTGTGCATCCATTAAACCTGTCGCGCGGATGTCTTCTCGCGTTGCCCAGCGCGCGGAGCCGTGGAGGTCGTCGGCATTCTCCATAAGCTTGCGGGAGTGCCTGCTCGCCGCTACAAAGAAGAGACCTACACAGGCGCAACTGCCGGCGAATACCAGCATCTCACCGAGAAAGAGCGGCTTCCGCACTCGCAGATCTTGTGATGTTGAGTTGTGCCATCCCCAAATCATCCAGGCGAATGGTTCATAGATGCCGCCGCCCTTCGTGCGAATAAGAGGTCTGCCCAGAGCTGGCTGGTATTGAAAATTTGCCGCGATAAATTGAGTGGCGGCAAAATTCACCACTACCGGTCGCGCGTGCGATTACGGCCGCGCGCCTGCGACGGATCTTCAAGCTCGATGGCGGCTTGTTTCACCGCACGTTGATATTGTCCTAGCCACCCACCCCAGCCGTCCTCGTTCGGCAAAATTCCCTGCTTGAGCAGTTGCTGCGCCTGGCGTTGGAAATAGCGCCGGTTTTTCAGAAGGGCTTCTGAGTCCCCAAAACCTTCGATCTCAAGGGTCGATTGCTCATCACCCAGAATCCGGCGCAACCGCACAAAGCTATTCGTCCGCAGCTCTCCGCGTGCCAGCGTGTCTTCCATTTCCCGCGTGTACTCGATGTAGTGCACGCGCGCATCAACACCTTCCAGCATCAAGTAATGACGGCCGGATTGCTCATCTTCTCCATGCATCAAAACTCTGCCTTCAACTGAGGTCATCTGCCGAAGATCAAGGGCTTCCATCGGAAGCCGTTCATCAGATAAGAGAACGCCGTGTGCGGCAAGCAATTTCTGCCGGTCACCCGCACGTTGCATGGCTCGAAGCACGCCTGCAATATCCGACCGTAGACTCCAGACTCCTGGAGCTACGGATCGAGCAAGACCCATGTTTTCGAGAACCTCTAAGCGGCAGATCAAGTGCTGCCGCTGTATCCAGGCAAAATCGTTTTCACCCGATTTGCGACCGCCGGGCGGGATTTTCACATTCCATGATGGTGCGCCCGGAATCAAGTCGGCTCTGCGCAGAATCATGCGATCAAGCGAGGTAAAGCGCTTTTCCCGAATTTCGCGCCGCTCGGCTTCGGCGGCATCCAGGTCTGTGCGGTGCCCGAGCTGCCGTGTGCAAAGGTCCTCAGCCGCGCCGCGGATTCCGCTCTTGACATATTCTCGCGGCAACCGGACCTCCCGTTGATCCCGCCCTACGCCTCTCAAGGCGACGTGGACATGCGGGTGCTCGGTATTGAAGTGTGCAACGGCAACCCAATCCAGCGGAGTTTCCAAATCACTTTCCACCTGGGTCATTAATTCCCGTGTCAGCCGCACCAAATCGACGCGCTCTCCAAATTCCGGCGAGATGATCATTTTCCAGAGCCGGCGATCCCCCGCCGATTGCCACAAGTCGAGCCGGCCGCCGATGTCGATCCCGTGCTTCTCCGCATCGAATCCGGCCGCCGCAGGAGCAGTAGCGGCGCTCTCCCGCGCAATGTACCGGCCGTGTGCGCGCCACTGGCCGCGTACGGTGTTGCGCGAGTACGTGACGCGGACCGCACATCGCTGATTTCGCGGTATTGGCGCGCGTTTCGCCCCGCTCCGCCCCGAGTCTGTCCTGGCTTTTCGTCTACGGCTCGTGCGCGCATAATGCGCGATGGCCTTGAAAGCTAATGCACAAGCCGCGGACTCGTTTCGCTTCCGCGGGATCGGCGGTTTTCGCGGGCGGAGCCGGAATTCCCGCTCCTCACCTTTCGCCATTGCTCACCAGGTCATGCATCGCGAGCTTGGCATCCCCGACCATGGCGCGTCCGGCACTCTTGAGAAGCCGGTCGTATCTTTCCTTTGCGCGCGCAACAGCCTGCGGCTTTGCATCTGCGGGTGGCTCCGGTATACGAGTCAGAATCGCCTTGGCTAACGTGTCCAGATATGCGAACAGGGCCTGCTGCACCCGCATGAGCCGATAGAGATCCTTTCGGACCTGCTCGATGCTCGCGGCCAAACGCTCTTCCGCGCCGGTGAGGCCGTCTTGACGCTCGGATAGTTCTTGGTCGACGGCGTACCGGATGAATGCCGTAGGTGAAGGGAAGTTACGCTCGCGTGAGACTCGGTCTATTTCCTTGGCAAGTTTTTCTGTGAACCCAATGGTCCGCTGGCGTCGCATAGAAAGTGCAGCTTCTAAGTACTAAGAGACGCTCAGCGCCAGTAAGGGACGAACGGCGGCAAGGCGCATCCCAATTGGGATGCATGCTGCTGAAATTGCATCGCAGCCAACACACTGTAGAAAAGGAGATAACGGTCAAAAACAAGCAGCGCTGCATCCCAACTCCTTTATGTTCCACTACCCACTATCCCCGGCGCTGTCGCGCGGGGGATCGGCCATGCTCTGCCCCCAATCTGTTGGCTTTTGTTGTAAATTGTTATATCTGTTGTAAACTGTTGTAGTCTGTTGGGAGTTGTTAATGGCCCAAAATTCACGGCGAGACCTCACTACTACGGCTCGTGCCCGCCTCGCGGCGTTGCGCGAGAAAAAGCCGCCTACCAAGGCTGCGCAGATCCGGGCGCTTTGGCCGGACATCAAAGCGGCTCTCGACGGCGGGCACACTCTCCAGAGCGTATGCGAGTGCCTTGAAGCCGACGGCATAAACGTGGATACCCGCAGCCTGGCCGTTTACGTCAGCCGAATTCGCAGAGCGTCTGCCGGAAATACCGGTCTTCGCAGTTTGCCCTCCCCTAATGGTGAGCAATTCGAGCGAGAGGACACACAACCAGTTACCGAAGCATCCACTTCGAAGGCGAAGCAATCAGCCGATCCACTGGCGAACATTCGGGACCGGCAAGGGAAGCGGTCAGGGTTCGACTACCGACCGGAATTAGCCGATCCGAAGGAGTTGATCTAAGAAAAGTAAGCTCCAATCGAACGGGAATTGCTCCCGTTGTGCCCAAAGGGGAAGCGCGCGAATACCGTGTGGAAGTCACGGCCTCGGTAGTTTTGCGCTTGCTTGTCACTCATATCGCAGCGCTCGCGCCGGATCAATCCGAACCGCATGGCGGGCTGGGAGCACGCAGGCGCAAAGAGCCGTAGCGCCAAGCAATGCCACGATTACGGTCAGGGTCAGCGGATCATTCGGCCGGACCCCAAAGAGCAAACTTTGCAAAAATCGCGCCGCAATCATCGAGCCGACAAGGCCGACAAAAACGCCGATAATAACCGGCCGGAAGCCTGCCGTCAGCAACAATCGGAGAATATGAGTCCGTGTAGCGCCTAAAGCTAAACGCACGGCGATTTCCGTTCGCCGCTGTGCGGCATAATACGCAACCACGCCATAAATTCCAATCAAAGCCAATAACAATGCAGCACAGGCGAAGACATCAGAAAGCTGTACTTGAAAATAGCGGCGGGATAGTGACTCGGAAACGAGCCGCTGCATCGTAATCGCTTCAGGAGCTGGAATGGAAGAATCTAACTCCCGAATGCGCTTGCGAATGGCGGGGATGATGCTGGCCGGATCGCTCGCAGTCCGAATCACAAGCGCGCCTGAGCCCAGGCCCCTATGCCAGTACGGCACATAGACGGTGAGAGTGGGCTCCCGGTCGAGCGTCGTGGCATGGACATCCTTGACAAGGCCGACTACGGTGGCTTTGCCAACCATCGCTCCTGTGCTGAAGCTCTTTCCCAATGGGTTCTGCCCTGGCCAGACCTTCGCCGCCACGCGTGCCGAGATCACCGCGACGGCTCGGCCGTGATCGAACCGATCAAATACCCGTCCTTGGATTAGCGGAATTCCGAGCGTTTTGAAATAATCCGGGCTTACGTACCGTACATTATTTCAATTAGCTTTTGTGTGGCTGGGTCAAGCATCTCCTGACTTGCGCCTTCCGGCGTAATGCCGTTGACCATGGATTCGCCGGTCAACGGCAGCTTCGACGTGTAGGCGGCAGATTTCACGCCAGGAATTGGCCGGAGTGCTTCAAGTGACCGTTCCCAAAAGCGAATATCATCCTGCGAATCCTTGTAATGCACGGTTGGCAATGCGATGTCGAGAGCGACAGCCTGTTCTGCCGAAAATCCCTTATCGACGCTTAACACGCGGACAAGGCTGGTGGTTAATAATCCGGCACCGAAAAGCAACACCACACTGATTGCCACTTCGGTCCCGATCAGCATCTCTCGGACTCGCATGGATTGACGGGTACCCGCTACAACGTGACTCCCTGCTCGCAGCGATTCCTGAGCGTCCACTCTGGTAAGCCGTAAGGCGGGAAGCAAGCCGGACAGCAATCCGCTTGCCAACGATACAAACAGTGAAAACAGGAACACGCGTCCGTCAACATGGACTTCATCGAATCGCGGAATCTGGATTACGGTTTGCGCAGTGAAGGCATGGACAGCAGCAGCGGCGAGCGCAAGGCCAAGCGCGCCGCCCGCAATGCCAAGAAGGAGAGTCTCTATCAGAACGTGCGTGATCAGCCGGGCTCTTCCCGCGCCCAACGCTGCTCGGATCGAAAACTCGCGGACACGCGCCGTTGATCGCGCAAGCGCCAAGTTCGCCAAGTTTGCACACACAATCAGCAGCAACAGACCCACGGCAGCCATCAGGATGTAAAGAGGAGTACGCACCGGAGTCGAAATGACGTCCTGCAGCCGTGCACAGATCACATGCAAACCTTCCTTCAGGGCGTGCTCAGTATCGATTTGATGCTCAAGCACATTGAGTTCGGCCATGGCTTGGAGCAACGACACGCCCGATTTCAATCGCCCGATCACTGCGTAATCGTAATCACCACCCCATCCTTTGCTATCACCCTGAGTAAGCGGCCGAAAAATTTCGGTGTTCTTGCCAAGCGACGTCAACGGCCCAAGCTCGCTGTCCTTAAAAGGATGAAATGTAGGCGGAAGAACTCCAATTAGCGTATACGGCCGATAACTCAACGTGATTGTCTTTCCAATTAAGTTAGGATTACGGCCAAAGCGCTGCTCCCATAAAGAATCCGTGATGATTGCGACCTGATCGTGTCCGGGCAGCCCCTCTTCGGGAAGAAAGGACCTTCCAATTTGCGGCTGGACGCCAAGCATAGAAAACAGGTTCGCGCTGACGAAAGCAGTGTCCACTTTTGCTAATTCCGCCCCACCAACGTATGCAACTCCCGCCCATCCTTGAATAGCCGCGAGCGATTCGAAGGATCGCGTATGTTCTCTCCAGTAGAGAAAGTGCTGATAATTGACGGGTAAACTCGGATAGGTATTTGAGAGCGGGGTCACCACCTCGCGGATGCTGATCAGCCTCTCCGGTCTCTGGTAGGGGAGCGCTTTGAGCAGCACCGCATTGAGCAGCGAGAAGATTGCTGTAGCCGATCCGATTCCCAAGCCGAGTGAAAGAATTGCAACGAATGTGAAGAGCGGGGCGCGACGAAGGGATCGCATCGAGTAGAGGCAGTCACGCTGAAACTGTTCCCAAACCGGCCAACCCCAGACGGCTCTCACGTCTTCCTGCGTCCGCGACATACTGCCGAGGTCGCGTCGAGCCGACAAATAGGCTTCCTCCTGCCCAGCTCCCTGCTGAACACTGTCGCTTGCGGCCAATTCCAGATGCGTCTGTAACTCTTCGGCAAGCGAGCGTTCTCGGGCGCGACGTCTCCAGGGCAGGAATAGCAGCAACTTGTTCCAAATAACCATGAGCTATTCCTCCGCTTTGCTTGGTTTCAAGATGGTGGCAATCGCTCGCACGAACTCTTCCCAGCGCGATATGGATGAAGAAAGTCTCGCCCGTCCGGCCGGAGTCAGCCGGTAGTATCGAACTCGGCGATTGTTTTCTGAAATCTCCCACTTGGCTCTGATCAATCCTTGCATTTCCAGTCGCTGCAGGGCCGGATAGAGTGAGCCGGCTTCCGCCAAGAGCACGTCATTTGATGTCTGGCGAATGAACTGAGCAATGCCGTAGCCATGTCGGGCGCCAAATAGAAGCGTTCTGAGAATGACCATTTCCAGCGTTCCCTGGAGAAATTCCATGCGCTCGGGCTTGGGCTCTGCCATTGCTGTCCAGTATAGTATAGTACGTTCGACTATATATGTCTCAGCTTACCTTTGGGCGCGGTCGATGTGCAAAAATGCGGCGATCATTCGTCCAAGGGATTGCGCAGTCATCATATTCAACGTGGCTGGCGTGATACAGTCCTCGAAATATGGACCGCCGCGCGCGTGCACGAGAGCTTGCTGCTGAATATTTGGCTAAAGGCGATCCCAAGGGTTGGTTCGAGCAGCTCTACCGCGAGGCGGCGGCGGGGAAGAGCACCATTCCGTGGGCAGACCGACACGCGAACCCCAACTTGGTTGATTTCTGGAAACGCAATACGATCCAAGCGAATGGGAAAACGGCTTTAGCAATTGGCTGTGGCTTCGGTGATGATGCTGAACAACTCGCGGCTTGGGGTTTCAAAGTGACCGCTTTCGATATCTCGGAGTCCGCCATCCGCGTCTGTCGGCAGAGATTTCCCGGCAGTCGCGTAAAGTATACGACGGCTGATCTGTTCAGTTCGCCTCCAGAATGGACTCGGGCGTTCGATTTTATATTGGAATCCTACACGCTTCAGGTGCTTCCGCCACAGTTGCGCGAACCAGCTATTTGCTGTATCGCGGATTTCGTTCGTCGCGGTGGCCATTTGCTGATTATTACCAGGGCGCGCGGAGAAGAAGATGCGCCCGGCCTAATGCCTTGGCCGCTGATCGATCGCGACTTAGATAAAGTCAAAACGTGTGGTTTGCGGGAGCTCTCGTTCGAAGATTACTTCGACCTTGAATCTCCTCCTGTCCGGCGCTTTCGAGCATTGTACGAGAGGTGTTCGCAAACTGTTTGAATACTTTTATCTGGGACTCGCTCACTTCAATTCCACTCGGGTAAAAAGTTCCAGCATCTCCGCCTCTGAAGGCGGTTTCAGAATATTCTGGGTTGCGAACTGCTCGGCCTGTGGGTAGTCGGTGCGAGCGATCCGCTCAGCGGCTTTCGCCAGGTCATAGCGAGTGTGCCGAAATTCTACGTCCGGCCCGAGCAATAGCCAGTCTCCGCCTGGCTCTCCAAACGGCATCCCCACGCTGCCTGCGTTCACGACACGAACTCCCGCAATTCTTCGGTCAAATTGCATATGCGTATGGCCGCAGACGACCATTGAAACCTTCAACCCGGCAAGTACTGGCGATAGCCGCTCTTCCGGCGTTAAGCGGGTGAAGATTTCGTTTTCATTTCGCGGAGTGGCATGGCAGAACAGCACCTCGCCTAAACCGGCTATGTCGATCTCAACTGTCTTCGGCCAGGCCGCCAAGACGTGTTCATCTGCCAAAGAAAGCTGCTGCGCCGTCCACTCGATAACTGGCCGATACTGTTGCGGGACTGAAGCTGGGCATCTACCGGCCCTCTGCTCAAGCACGGCAACTTCGCCGTTGCCGTATATGAACCTTGTCGGGATGTCTAAACTGAGCAAGCACGACAGTGTTTCGTTCGGCATCGGTCCTGGGAGCACGTCTCCGCCAATCACTATTTCGCTGACTTCCAATCGCTGAATCTCTGCCAGGACCGCTTCAAGGGCTGGCAGGTTTCCGTGTATGTCGTATAACGCGGCGACCGGCATAGCAGGTCTCCCCATTATCCTCAGAGAAGCCATGCCAGGTAAGCAAACGCATCGCTCTGATCCGCGTATATTGAATCGCCGAACGCTTCAGCGGGATCATCGCCGCTTGGCGGAGCTCCTCAGGCCGGGAATGTCCGTTCTGGATATCGGGTGCGGCACTGGGGCGATCACAGCAGATATTGCTCGCGCGATCGGTCCAAATGGCCGCGTCGTCGGTTTAGATCGCGATGAATCCCTGCTGGTGATTGCTCGGGGCGATCATGTGTTGCCGAACTTGCGGTTCGTAAATGGCGATGTTCTGAATTTCGCGTTTGACGAGTCCTTCGACATCGTGACGGCGGCCAGAGTACTGCAGTGGATCAATCCGCCCCAGCTCGCAATTGCCAGAATAGTGCAAGCCGCGACGCCAGGCGGAAAAATCGTAGCGCTCGATTACAACCATAACAACAACGCATGGGAGCCCGATCCTCCAACCGAATTCGTGCGCTTCTACAAAGCATTCCTCGAATGGCGGTCCGCGAACGGGTGGAATAATCGTATGGC
>JAJPJN010000160.1 GCA_021324185.1 Terriglobia bacterium
ACCTCCCGGGGTAATCAGTGAGATAACAACGGATGGGTCGCCTACATTCACATCGATCAAGTCTCCGCCCGTCGAGCTAGAATCTACTACAACGTTCGCAAGTGTGGGAGACGTTTGCGCGGGCACCTCCACAAGCTGCGTGTTGACTTTGTCCATCTTGATGCCGTTTGATGGAAATGGGGCTATTTGAGCATGGCATATCGCTGCAGTAACTAGGAAAACAAGGAATACCGTAACACGCATATTTTTCCTTTCCGTTTCGCTATCTCGTCCCTCGTTAAACGCATAATGAGTGGATCAAAGAATTCCGCATCACGGCTTGCCTCCGGCATTCGGGCGTAGATCCAACTCGGCTGCCGCGCGACGTACATCGCAAACTATGAACTGCCTGAACCGGTTCTCCCAATCCAGCGGAAGAACGAAGTAAGATTTTGAAATCCAGGCACTGTCGCGAAACATGCTATCCGGATCGATACCGTGAAATTCACCACCGATATGTAGAACAAGCTGCACAGAGGTGACGTTGTAGATGTCAACGAAATACCGGCCGCGAATAGTTTCGCCCCAGCAGAGTTCGTTAAGGTCGCAACCCTCAACGATTCCATCCCAGCTATTCACGGCAAGGAAGCTTCCGTCCTGAGATACACGTGAGATCTCCATTGAAAGTGGCCATTTCGAGCCGGTCTTAGGAAAGTCTTTTCCGAGATAGAACAACTTCTGGTCAGGCTTAAGACCCCGGCCCGGGTTGTTGGCAGTGACTCGAAAGTTCAGGTAAGGATCCGCTTGGTCCCACTCCTGATCTGTCGCGTTTCGCACCTTGCCGGAACCGAACAGGACGGCATATTTAGTCGGACTATAGATCCGAGGATTCGGATCAAATCTGTGGCACCATAAGCCCACCAGCAGGCCGCCATCAAGCGAGCGGAAATCGTAGTCGCAGTTCAGACCGTCTGGCCAGTCCTCATCGCGAGGCATAGCAGGAGCTTTCCATTTCGGCAAATGGACAACGGTACAGACCGTGGGGTTGGGCGAAATTTCGACCGTCACCTTATCCGCCGGCAACGGGTGGGCTAAAAGAAGACCTGCCGCGAGCGAAGCAGCGTGAATCGACCTCTTAGCAAACCGGATCATGGCTGCTCCGGTTGCTCCGAATGCGTCTCCGCGTATTGCATGGGAATTCAGGTACTTTATTGGTATCGGTAGGCAGAACGGGGTTGAATAGGCTATCTCCGCTACTCTTTATAAAGACCGGCCATTAAAGCGGACATGGAACCGGCCGCTAAGCGCGCTGTCATTTTTCCCCAATCCACCGCAAAATCCATGAAATAATAGAATTTATCCTTTATAGGATAACTGTCATGATAGCGGCCAAAGAAGCGGACATCCAAGCGGACCGCGGTGAGCCCGTTTCCGGGATGGAGCCCCTGCTCCTTAGTGATCGGCACCGCCCCGAGTTCACCGATCTTGCCTTGGAGCTCACACATAAATCCGCGAGCTTGCGCGCGAGCCTTCCTGCCAGTATCGTTTCTTCGCTGGCCGATTTGGTCCGGACGATGAATTGCTACTATTCCAATCTCATCGAGGGACACAACACTCACCCCATCGACATCGAGCGCGCCCTGCGCGGCGACTATAGCAACAATCCCAGCAGCCGCGATCTGCAACTCGAAGCGAGGGCCCATATCGCTGTACAGAAATGGATTGACGAAGGTGGTCTGAAAGGCCGGACCGCCGTGACGCCCGGCGGAATTCACGAAATCCATCGCCGATTCTGTGAGCTTCTCCCGGAAGAGCTTCTATGGGTCGAGGACCCCGAGAGGAAAATTCGCGTGCGCGTAGTCCCTGGTCAATTGCGCGACCGGGACGTGCGGGTGGGCAACCACATCGCCGTAAGTCCGGCAGCCCTTCCCCGCTTTCTAGCGCGTTTTGCGGAAGTGTACGAACGCATCGGCCGGACCGAATCGATCATTTCAAGCGCTGCTGCTCATCACCGGCTCCTCTGGATGCATCCTTTCCTGGATGGCAACGGCCGTGTGGCGCGGCTTATGTCGCACGCGATTTTACTGGATGCTCTCCATACCGGCGCAATATGGTCGGCCGCGCGCGGTCTGGCGCGCCGAGTCACAGATTACAAAAGCCATTTAGCCGAATGCGACTTACCCCGCTGCAACGACCTCGACGGCCGCGGCGCATTAAGCGAGGAAGCGCTTGCCGATTTCACCCGCTTCTTTCTCAATGTGTGCATCGATCAGGTCACCTTCATGCAGGATCTCGTCCAGCCCGACAGGCTCCGCAGCCGCATCCTGAACTGGGTTGACGACGAGGTAAGGCTTAATAGGCTGCCTCCGAAGGCCAAGCCCATTCTCGAAGCCGTGCTCGACCGCGGCGAGCTGCCGCGCGGCGAGGTCGCAGCGGTCGTCGGGACCAGTGACCGCCAGGCCAGGCGCATTGTTTCTGCCCTCGTTGATAAAGGCGTGCTGACCTCCGACAATCCGCGTGCGCCGCTCCGCTTCGTGTTTCCGGCCACGCTGGCGGGTCGATGGATGCCGGGACTGTTTCCCGAGCAGCCCGATGCGTTTCCAGACCCAGCTATGCCGTAATCGAAACGATTGGGCTGATGTTGAGCGCCTGCAAAGGCGCCTCCAACTGCGCCCGGTCTCCCACCACCAGCCACACCATTTCCGCCGGGTTGAGTAGCGTGCGTGCACACTGTTCCAGCTCCGATGTGGTCAATGCCGAGACCCGGCTCACATAATCGTCATAGAAATTCAGCGGTAGCCCGAGTTGCAGCAGGTCGCCAAACAACGCGCCGATTGCATTCATCGTTTCGTGAGCGCCGGGCAACTCAAAAATCTGCTGTTGTTTTACTTTCTCCAGTTCTTCTTCGGTGATCGGCTTCGCGCCGGTCATGCCGGAAAGTTCGCTGAGCATTTCGGCAATGGAATCGGCTGTCTTGTCGCCCTGCACGGAGGCATAGGCCAGAAAAGGCCGCTGCGCGCGCGCCGCATACAATATCGACGCCGCGCCATAAGACCAGTGCTTTTCTTCCCGCAAGTTCATATTCAGACGCGCGCCGAACGTGCCGCCGAAAATGTTGTTCATGGTTTCAAGAGCAACCTCGTTTCTGGCATCCGGAGGCGGCGCAATCGTCCCGGCAATCACTACCGAATGCTGTGCTCCCGGTTTGTCAATGAGATAGATTTTAGGCGCTGCCGGGCGTGGCACGCGCTGCAAATTCTTCTCCGGCACAGCGGCGCACGTCCAACCGCGGAATAGTTTTTCCAGCTTTGGCTTAATCTCTTCGACCGTCGTGTCTCCCACCACGATGAGCGCCGAATTATTCGGCCGGAACCACGTCGCATGAAAATGAGCCGTATCCTCATGCCTCAAAGCAGCCAGTGTCTCTTCTGTACCCGAACCGGTCAGCGGCGTGCAGTAGGCGTGCTTCGATCCGAACAGAATCGGCGGCAAGGCCCGCAATGCCATCTGTAATGGCGTCACTTTCTCGTTGGCGATGGCGGCCAGTTGCAGCGTGCGCTGGCGCTCAAAGTCCTCGGCCGGAAACTCCGGGTTCAGAATGATGTCGGCGAATAAATCGAGCGACTCATCCAGCTTCGCGCGCAAAGCCGACAAGTACACGGTCGAAAGATCCAAGTTGCAGCCGCTGCTGATCTGCGCGCCCAGCATTTGGACCTCGTCGCTGATTTCGAGCGCGCTGCGGCGTTTGGTTCCGCCGGTCAGCAAACTCGAAGTCAAACGGGCCGTTCCCGGCGATGCCCACTGATCCGCCGCGAAGCCCGCATCCACATCCAGCCAAAAATTGACCGCCGGAATCTCGTGCCGTTCGGCAACCAGCAGCTTGAGGCCGTTCGAAAGCGTGCTCTCATGAACTGCGGGGAGCCGGAGATCGTTCGGCGCGCCTAAGGTCGGCGGGCCATCCCGTTTGAGCGGCGCGCGGGCCTGCTTGCTATCGAGGAACGGCAAAACATCGAGCGCATACACGCCGCCGCCCAGCCATTCAGCGGCCGTTTCCCGCAACTGATTGGGTGTCACCTCCTCCAGACGCCGCAGCCGTTGTTTGTATCCGTGCGGATCGCCAAGATACGTCCAATTCGACGCCAGGATGTCCGATTTTCCGCCGAAACCCCCAATGCGCTCAATGCCACGAATGAAGGCGCCATAGCTCTGCGTGCGCACGCGCTCCAATTCGCGGTCCGTGGGCCCGTCATTTAAGAAACGGGCCAGCTCCTCATCCACAGCCGTCTCGACTTTGCGAAGATTTTCGCCTTGCCGGGCTGTTGCAAGGACGACGAACTGGCTGCCGATCTCGCGCTCATCCAGATAAGCGGCAACCTGGGTTGCAATTTGCTCGTCGTAGACCAGGCGTTTGTATAAACGTGAGTTCTTGCCCGAGGACAGCAGGCTGGCGGCGACGCGCAAGTGGTCGGCAGCTTTGGTCCCGTAGCCCGGAACATTCCAGATCTTGTAGATGCGCGCTTGCGGCACGCGGTCGTGCACCATCTCGCGATGCTCGCCCTCCAAACGCACCACCCAGGCCAAAGGGCGTGCCACGGGCGGGCCCGCGGGAATCCCTCCGAAATACTGCGCAGCTTTCCGGCGCGCTTCTTCGGTGTTTAGATCGCCCGCCAAAACCAGCACAGCGTTCGAAGGCGTGTAGTAAGTTTTGAACCACTCGCGCACATCTTCTAACGACGCTGAATCGAGATCTTCCATCGATCCGATAACGGTATGCGCGTAGGGATGACCAGCGGGATAAGTCGATTTGACGACAAGCTCTTCAACCACTGCGTAAGGCTGGTTGTCGCCCTGGCGCTTCTCGTTCTGCACCACACCGCGCTGCAGATCGAGCACCTCCTGGCTGATCGTGTTATAGAAATAGCCCATGCGATCGGATTCGGCGAACAAAGCGTAGTCGAGCGCCGATGTGGGGACGTTCTCAAAATAGTTGGTCCGGTCTTCGCTGGTAGTGCCGTTCAGATCCGTTGCGCCGGCGCGCTCCATGGCTTCGATGTAGCTGCCGGGCAGATGTTCGCTGCCACCGAACATCAGATGTTCGAACAGGTGCGCGAACCCTGTCTTCCCCGGCTTTTCGTTTTTCGAGCCGACGTGATACCAGACATTTACCGCGACGATGGGCGTCTTATGATCCTCATGGACAATCAGGGTGAGCCCGTTATCCAGAGTGAAAGATTCACAGGCGATTTCGAGAGTAGAAAATTGCATCCGGCTTCGACCGCCACGATAGCAGACGCTTCAAAGCCGCCCGCTCAGGCTGCGGGACGCCTTCGCAGCGTGCTTTCTAGAAACGTGAAGAAACCGGCGCTGTCCTGTACTTCAAGCTCGATTTCGAGCCACGCAATTGCCAGTGGAAGCGCCCCGGCGCTCAGATTCGGCGGGAAATTCATGCGGTCTTTTTCGGTTGTGACCAACACTTGCGCGCCGTGCAGAATGGCTTGCTGCGCCACATATTTCAGCTCAACCGGGCGGTAGGTGTGATGATCGCCGAAGGCCCATCGGAAAACCACATGCAGGCCAAGCGATTCCAGCGTGTGCCAGAAATTCTGAGGATTTCCTAACCCGCAAAATGCCGCCACGCGCTGGTTTGCGATATCCACCGGTTGGCCCGTCTGAGCGTCGCGCCAGGTACGCGCGATCAGGCGCGTGCGAAAAATGGGAGCGGCGGCATTGTGCTCGCGCAACAGCTCGCAGATGGCGCGGAAGCGCAGGCTCGATTCGGCTCTGGTGACTACGAAAGCGCTGGCGCGCCGCAGCGATGAAAGCGGCTCGCGCAGCCGGCCGAGCGGAACCAGTTCCCCGCCTCCTAGTGGATCCAGCCCGTCTATTACGACGATGTCGATGTCGCGCCGCAGCCGTGCATGCTGGAAGCCGTCATCGAGCAGAAGAATGTCAGTTGCCGGAAAGCGCTCCAGCAGAACACGGGCGGTGTCATACCGATTTCTCCCGATGCCGATGGGCGCAACAGCCGAGCGCAAGAAGATCTGGGCTTCATCTCCGGTCAGGGAGGCTGGAGCTTTTGCGCCGGCCGCAAGGACGACGTTTTCAGCAGGAGAGCGGCGCCGGTAACCGCGCGTGAGAATGGCCGGCGTGTAACCACGGTGCACGAGTTGGGAAGCGAGATAGATGGCCAGGGGCGTCTTGCCCGAACCGCCAATCGTGATTCCGCCGATGCTTACGACCGGAACAGCCAAAGCCGGCACCGACGTTGCATAGCGCGTGCCGCTGCCACGCTTCCACTCGCTTCCCACTCGCCACAAGGACGCGAGCGCGCGCAAGATTGCGATGGACAGCGGATTACGCGGCACTCTGTATCTTCCGCGAAAATACAGGTCGAACAGAACGGGCGCCAGCCGCTGCGCAACCCCGCGCCGCGCCTCTACCACGCGCTGCGCAAATTCACCAAGCTGCCGCGCATTCGTGCGATCTGCGAGCAGGCCGCGTAAAGTAGGAACCAGCTCCGATTCGGATTGAATTTGCAGCAGCGCCCGCGCCTGCAGAAACTCGCTCGTGATGGCTTCAAAGTTTTGCATGTTCGGCCCCACAACCACCGGCGCGCCGGCTGCGGCTGGCTCAATGATGTTGTGGCCGCCGCGCGGCGCAATCGAGCCACCAACGAAGACGACATCCGCCTGGCGGTAGGCGCTCGCTAATTCGCCTAACGTGTCAAGCAGCAATACGCCGGGAAGCTGCAGTGGCGGCAGACTGCGCAGCTTCATGTCAGTACGGCGTAGAAAAGGAATCGATTCGCGTTCCAGCTTCCGCGCTACGGCATCGAATCTTGCCGGCTGGCGCGGCGCCAGGATCAGCAACAGATCGGGGAACTCGCTTGCCAGGCTTTGAAACGCTCGAATGACGATCTCGTCTTCGTCAATCGCGTGCTTCTCCAAGCTGCCGCGCTCGTTCGGTCCCACGGTGCTGGCCGCAATCCAGACCCGGCCGGCGCCGAAGCGTGGAATGTCCGCCGAGGCCATAGATGTAGCCGCATCGTATTTCAGGTTGGCTTCGACTTGAAGCTTATGCTCCAGCACACCCAGCTTGCGATAACGCCCGTAATCCGTTGCGCTCTGCGTGTAAATCACGTCTGCTAACTGGAGCACGGGGCGAAAGAAGAAACGCAGCGTCCGGTAGCGTCCCCAGGTGCGATTGGAGATGCGTGCGTTCACGATTGCCAGCGAGGCCCCGGCGCGCTTGATTTCGGCATATAGATTGGGCCAAATCTCGGTTTCGAGCACGATCAGCAAAGCAGGCCGCAGCGCGCGAATGGTTCTGCGAACGCACGAGACATAGTCCACCGGCGCATAGAAAACGCCATCCACCAGCGATTCCGCTTCGCGCTCCGCGGCGCGCCGCCCGGCCACGGTCGAAACCGACAGATACAGCGCAATGCCCGGCTCCTCTTTTCGAATATGCTTGATGAGAGGAACGGCGGAGATGACCTCGCCCACCGAGACGGCGTGCAACCAGATGGAATTGAGCTTCGTCCGACTGAAGGAGCGAGGCACGAAACCAAGCCGCTCGCCGAAGCGGGTTGCATAGTCGCCCTGTGTGATCAACCGGAACAGGAAATAGACGAAGAGAAAAGGAAACGATGCGATCTGAACAAAGCGATATAAGAGGAGCGTGCGGGTGATTCCAGGGACTCGGGCCGTGATTTTGAGTATAGCCTTGGGGGCGCTTTGGATGGCTGCGGGAGTTGCCGCGGACAAGCCGTTTCAGCCCGGCCGCGCCACCGATTATGCTCATCAAACTTCTGATCAGGTCACCATCGGCGCCAAATCTTTCGATACGGAAGAATTGACCGCCGAGGTGTTTGGCAAGAGGGCAGATCTGCTGAAATACGGCATTGTGCCGGTGCTGGTGGTAATTGAAAACGGCCGCGATAAATCCGTGGACCTGCAGGATATGCAAGTCAGCCTGGTGGCATCGGACGGGCGCCACGTCGAAGCCATGAACCCGGACGATATTCAATTCATGGCCGGAAAGAGAAAACGCCCGAGCGTGGTTAACCCGTTGCCGCGCGTTCCTCTTCCCAAGAAAGGCAATCCGTTCGCCTCGCCTGAGGTAACCGAACGCGTTTTTTCCGCCAAAATGCTGCCGCCCAGAGATTCCGCCAATGGATTCTTCTTTTTCGAAGCGCGGCCCGAGCCAGGCGACAAGCTGTATGTGACCGGAATTAAGGATGCCCGTTCCGGCGAAGAGATTTTGTATTTCGAATTTCCGCTGGACGGAAAATCGCAGGAATAAGAGGCTCTCAGCTCCAGTAATTCCGGTCCAGATTGCGGCATTGCACAGCTTCCGCAAGATGCTTGGCCGAAACGGCATCGGCGTGATCGAGATCAGCAATCGTTCGCGCCACCCGAAGCATGCG
>JAJPJN010000150.1 GCA_021324185.1 Terriglobia bacterium
GAGCTCCATCCGTTCAAGGTTGCCACCGCGAAATGCCGTGCCGAGCAGGCACAATCGAACGCCATCGCCGCCGGAATCCGCGCCGCAACCCAAATGGAACGCTTCGGGGGCCCTGACTTCGTCAAAAACTTCGCCCAAATGGCAGCTTGAATGGAGCAATCAGCCCTCAGCCTTTAAAGGTAAAAAACATTTTCCTTATTAGCTGACCGCTGATAGCTGATGGCTGATAGCTAATTCTCACCCCCAATCACGCCCGTCCCAAAACCGGACATCTGGCCTCACCTGCTACTGTGTCCTTAATATGTGAAATCATGAAGTTAACCATCGTTTACAAACTGGTCAGCAAAATGCCTCACCGAGGTTGAAAAATTCATGGATGTACCACGCGGAAAAGAAGTAGCTCGGCGGCGGCGTCTGAAACGTATCCTGTTTATCGTTATTGCGGCACTCGTTGTCGGTGGGGCAAGCTTCGCCTTGGCTCACCTTAAGCCCGCAGCCCCCTCAGTAGACATGAGCGGCCTCTGGCCCGGAACCGTGCGGCGCGGTCCCATGGAGCTTCAGGTCCACGGCCTTGGCGTTTTGAAGCCCGAACAGATTTACTGGATCAACGCCGCAGTCGATTCCCGGGTAGTGCAGATTGTGCGCCGCGCCGGCACCGACGCCATCAAGGCCAATGACGTCATTATGGTGTTGAGCAACCCCGATCTCGAGCTCGATGCTGAAAAAGCCGAATGGACCTGGAAACAGGAACAGGCGAATTTGGCCAACCTGAAAGTCAAGCTCGAAAGCGACAAGCTGGATCAGAAAGCGAGCCTCGCCGAGCTCGAATCGCAATATACGCAGGCCAAGCTCACCGCCGACAAAGACCTCGAACTCACGCGCCTCAATCTGCAAAGCGAGTTGACGTCAAAGCTCTCCGTCGATCAGGCGAACCAGCTTCAGAATCGCGTCGCATTGCAGAAACAACGCCTGGCCATCCAGGACGCCTCGATTAAAGCGCAAATCGAGGCACAGGAAGTCACTGTCGAAAGCGCGCGCGCCGCCTACGAGCTGAAACGCAAACAGGTAGATCAGCTCACCATCCGCGCAGGTGTGGATGGAGTCCTCCAGGAAGTAGACGTCGAAGTCGGGCAGCGCGTGCCCGCCGGCACCTTGCTCGCTAAGGTCGCCGACCCCAGCAAGCTGAAAGCGGTGCTGCAGATTGCCGAAACGCAGATGAAGGATGTCCGCATCGGTCAGGATGCCACCATCGATACCCGCAATGGCATCGTCCCCGGCCGCGTCACGCGCATCGATCCCTCCGCGACCAACGGCACAGTAGGAGTGGACGTCACTCTGCTCGCTCCGCTGCCGCCCGGATCGCGCCCTGAATTGAGCGTCGACGGAACCATCGAAATCATGCACCTGCCCGATGTCGTCTACGTCGATCGCCCGGTCTCCGGCGAGCCGGGAGCAACCATCGGGCTGTTCAAGATCTCACCCGACGGCAAAAGCGCCGAGCGAGTCAATGTTAAACTCGGCCGCGCCTCGGTCAATACCATCGAAGTACTCGACGGCTTGAAAGTCGGCGACCGCGTCATCCTCTCCGACATGTCGCAGTACGAGTCGTACCCGAGAATTCGTTTGAACCAGTAGCCTATGAGAGACGTAATTAGACTCAGAGCCAATAGCCAAGCGGCTCGTGTCGCCGATTTTGTAAACCAGGAAGGTAAACCATGAATGCATCAGATCCCTTGATTCATCTGGAAGGCGTGACCAAGGTCTTCGTGACGGACGAAGTGGAGACACACGCGTTGTCGGGAATCCACATCGATATTCAGCGCGGCGAATACGTCTCCATTTCCGGGCCCTCCGGCTGCGGCAAGTCGACGCTGCTCGCCATTCTCGGCCTGCTCGACACTCCCACTTCGGGCACGTACATCCTGAACGGCAAGCCCGTCCAGAGCCTGAAGCTCTCCGAGCGCGCCCGCATCCGCAATCGCGAAATCGGCTTCATCTTTCAGGCATTCAATCTCATCGGTGACCTCAACGTATACGAAAATGTGGAGCTGCCGCTAACCTATCGCGGCATGCCGTCCAGCGAGCGCAAGAAAAAGGTCCATGAGGCGCTCGAGCGGGTCGGCATGTCTCACCGCATCAAGCACTATCCCTCGCAGCTCTCCGGAGGCCAGCAACAGCGCGTTGCGGTCGCGCGTGCCCTCGCCGGCGATCCCTCCATTCTTCTGGCCGACGAGCCTACCGGAAACCTCGATTCGCAAAATGGCGAGCAGGTGATGGATCTCTTGCGTGAGCTTCATCGCGGCGGCGCCACAATCTGCATGGTCACCCACGACCCGCGCTACGCGCGCTATGCGGACCGCTCCATCCATCTGTTCGATGGCCGCGTGGTCGAAGAAAACCGCGAGGTATTGGCGTGAGGAACGTTTGATCGCGCTTCGCAACATCGAAAAATTTTTCCAACACGGCCCTACCCGTACTTATGTGTTGCGCCGCATCAACCTCGAAATCAAAGAAGGAGAATTTATCTCCATCATGGGACCGTCCGGCGCGGGCAAGTCGACTCTTTTGCACTTGCTCGGCATGCACGATAGCGCCTGGACGGGGGAATATCAGTTCCTCGAGTACCCGATTCACCGTTTAAATAAAAAGGACCGGTCGGAACTTTACAAGAAATACATCGGCTTCGTGTTTCAGAGTTATCACTTGCTGGATTCACTCACCGTTTACGAGAATCTCGAGATTCCGCTGTCCTATCGGAACGTTCGGAAATCCGAGCGCCAGGCCATCGTCTGCGATGCCTTGGATCGCTTCAACATGGTTGGCAAAAAAGATCTCTACCCCAATCAGCTATCCGGCGGACAACAGCAGTTAGTCGCCATCGCACGCGCCATGATTGCTAATCCGAAACTGATTCTCGCCGACGAGCCGACCGGAAATCTACATTCAAGCCAGGGGAAAGAAATCATGGACCTGTTCAAGCGATTAAATGAGCAGGGGACGACCATCATACAGGTCACCCATAACGAAAAGAACGCCGAGTACGGCAATCGCATCGTCTTCATCGAAGACGGCTGGATCAAACAAAACTAGTGGCTTCCATGGTAGGGCAGGCCCCGTCGCCTGCCGGCATAAACATGAACGTTGCTTCGTCGCCATTCCGTATTCTCATCGCGGACGATCAGCCCGACGTGCTGGAAGCCCTGCGGCTGCTGCTCAAGCGCGAGGGATACAAGATCGAAGCTGCCGAATCGCCGCAGCAGGTTCTGCAGATGCTCGAAACCCGCGAATACGATGCCGCGCTGATCGACCTGAATTATACGCGCGACACAACGTCGGGCCAGGAAGGTCTCGATCTGCTCGCCAAGATTCAGAGTATTGATGCCATGCTGCCCGTCATCGTCATGACGGCGTGGAGCAGCGTCGATCTGGCTGTGCAGGCCATGCGCCGCGGCGCGCGCGATTTTATCCAGAAGCCCTGGGAAAATGAGCGCCTGGCTTCCATCATTCGCACCCAGCTCGAACTCAGCACCGCCATCCGCCGGGGACAGCGCCTCGAAGCCGAAAATCAGCTCCTGCGCGCTGAAAATCTGCCCACCATGATCGCGCAGTCGCCGGCCATGCAGCCCGTTCTCGAGCTCATCTCGCGCGTTGGCCCGTCTGACGCCAACGTTCTGATCACCGGTGAGCCCGGCAGCGGTAAGGAAGTAGTGGCGCGCACGCTCTACGCCATTTCCAGCCGCTCCACCAAACCCATGGTGACCGTCAACGCGGGCGGCCTCGCTGAGGGCGTCTTCGAAAGCGAGCTTTTCGGCCACGTCAAGGGCGCATTTACCGACGCCAAAATGGATCGCGTCGGCCGTTTCGAGCTAGCCGACACCGGAACGTTGTTCCTCGATGAAATCGCCAACGTTCCTTTAAACTTGCAGGCGAAGCTTCTGCGCGTGCTCGAAGTGGGTGAGATGGAGCGCGTCGGCTCTTCGAAGACCAAACGCGTCGATGTCCGCGTCATTTCAGCGACCAACGCCAACCTCCCGGAAGAAGTGGCAAGCGGCCGCTTTCGCCAGGATCTGCTTTTCCGTCTCAACACGATTGAGATCCACGTGCCGCCGCTACGCGAACGCCGCGAAGATATCGCCCCGCTCGCTACGCATTTTTTGGGAGTTCATGCGCGCCGCTATCGCAAGCCGATTGCCTCGTTCGATCACAACGCGCTGCAGGCGATGTACGATCATCCCTGGCAGGGCAACGTGCGCGAGTTGAACCATGTAGTAGAACGCGCGGTTTTGATGGCGCAGGATTCCATCATCAAGGCGAGCGATCTGGCTCTGCGCCCGGGAAGCTCATCCGCCCCGCGCCTCGATCAGATGAGCCTGGAAGAAGTGGAAGAATTTCTCATTAAGAAAGCGCTGGCGCGTCACAACGGCAACGTCAGCCACGCGGCCAATGCCTTGGGCCTGAGCCGGAGCGCTCTCTACCGCCGCCTGCAGCGCTTCGGGCTCTAGCAGAGCTGCGGCCCCTATGAAGGTGAACCGGACCGCGGTTGCGAGGGAGCGGTTTCAACTCAGCCACGACAAGCGCGTCCTGCTGCTCGCTTTGGCGGCCGGTTTCCCGGCCGTCCTCGCCTGCATCGTTTCGCTGGCGTTGAGTCACTACTCGCCGCGCAATCAGGTCGCCTTCGATCTGATTGCCGTTTTTTGCTGGTTGGGCTTCGCCTTTGCCGCCCGCGGGCGTGTCGCAAGTTCGCTGCGCACCTTGGCCAATCTGCTCGAAGCCATGCGCGAAGGCGACTACTCGATTCGCGGCCGTGTCGATCGCCCCGGCGAGCCCATGGCCGAGGTCATGCTCCAAGTGAACGCAATGGCCGCCACCCTTCGCGACCAGCGCCTCGGCGCGCTCGAAGCCACGGCGCTCCTGCGAAAGGTGATGGAAGAGATCGATGTCGCTGTCTTCGCCTTCGATCCGCAACAGATCCTGCGATTGGTCAATCGCGCCGGCGAGCGGCTCCTCGCCCAACCGGCCGAACGGCTTCTGGCGCGCGATGCCGCTTCTCTCGGCCTCGCCGAATTTCTGTCCGGCGATTCCGAGCAGACCATCCAACGCGCATTCCCCGGCGCCATCGGACGCTGGGGCGTGCGGCGCAGCCAGTTCCGTGAAGGCGGTATTCCACATCAGCTCCTGGTGCTCACCGATATCACCCGCCCGCTGCGCGAAGAGGAGTTGCAGGCCTGGCAGCGCCTGGTGCGCGTCATCGGTCACGAATTGAATAATTCCCTTACCCCAATAAAATCAATTGCTCAGAGCCTGGAAAATCTCCTCAGGACCGATCCGCTGCCGGAAGATTGGTCGGAGGATATGATGCGCGGATTAAACGTGATCGGTACCCGCTCGGAATCGCTCAGCCGCTTCATGAGTTCCTACGCGCGCCTGGCCAAACTGCCGCCGCCAAAGTTCGCGCCTATTGAAATCAATGCGCTGCTCAATCGCGTCACAGCGCTCGAAACGCGCATGCCGGTCTTTTTTGAACAGTGCCCGCCGCTGACCTTCAACGGCGACCCCGATCAGCTCGAACAGGTGTTGATCAATCTGATTCGCAATGCCGTCGATGCCGCGCAGGAAACCGGCGGCCGTGTTTTCGTACGCCTGGAGCGCACGCCTTCCACGCTCGAAGTGATCGTGCGTGACGAAGGTCCGGGACTATCTAACACTGCCAACCTGTTCGTGCCGTTCTTCACGACAAAGCGCGGTGGATCGGGGATCGGCCTGGTGTTAAGCCGCCAGATCACGGAAGCGCACAATGGAACGCTGGTATTACAAAATGCGGCCAACGGCCCCGGCTGTGAGGCGCGGCTCTCGTTGCCCATCTCGTTACAATGACCTTCGCTCAGGGGAATCCATGCTAAGAACTTTTTTGCAAGACATACACTTTGCCCTGCGCATGCTGCGCAAGTCTCCCGGCTTTACCGCCGTGGTTGTCTTAACCCTCGCTCTCGGCATCGGGGCCAACACGATTATTTTCAGCGCCGTGAATGCAGTCCTGCTTCAGCCGCTGCCCTATCGCAATCCGGGCCAACTGGTCCTGGTGAGCGAAGCGAAGCCGGACGCGGGCATCTCCGGAGCAGGCTTGTCGTACCCCGGTTTCACTGCGCTGCGAAATGCCCGCGACGTGTTCAGCTCCGCCGCTGGTTTCGGCGGCCACTCTCTGGTGCTTACCGGTTACGGAGAACCTTCCGAGGTAAGAACGGTAGTCGTCACACCCGAGTTCTTTTCGGTTCTGTTAGCTCAGCCGCGAATGGGCCGGGTGTTTACGAATGAAGATGGCCGGCGCGGCGCCACCGCGGTTGTGGTCCTCAGCGAAACGTTGTGGCGCAGCCGCTTTGGAGCCGACCCGCATATCGTCGGACGCTCCATTGATCTGGACAGGCGTGCCTACACCGTGATTGGCGTCATGCCCGCCGGCTTTCACACGCCCTTCCTCGATCAACCAAACCAACTCTGGATACCTCTCGCGCAGGACCCGTTATATAGCGCTTGGATGACCCGCCCGCCGCAACAACACTGGATGGCCGTCATTGCGCGAGTCCACCCCGGTATTTCATACACCCGGTTGCAAACCGAATTGGGCGCCCTCAGCCAACTGCTCGCGAGACAAGACCCGGCGGAGCGCAACTGGTCAATTCAAACTAAAGCGCTAAAAGACTCCATCACCGGCGATGTGAAGTTGCCGCTGCTTCTGCTGCTCGCATCTGCCGCCCTGGTGCTCCTGATCGCCTGCACGAACATAGCGAACCTGCTATTGAGCCGTGCCACCTCGCGCAAAAAAGAGATCGCGATTCGCCTCGCCCTGGGCGCCGGCGCCGGACGCATTGCCCGCCAACTGCTTACCGAGTCCGCGATGCTTGGATTGGCTGGAGGCCTTCTTGGCGCACTCGCCGCGTACTGGACAGTGGACGCCGTCCTACCGTTTGTGCCTGCTAATCTGCCCAGATTGCAGTCGATTCACGTCGATGGCTGGGTGCTCTTGTTTGCTTTCGTGCTTTCGTTAGTAACCAGTCTCCTGTTTGGCCTCGCGCCCGTGCTTTCCGCCGCCGGATACAATCCGCACAAAGAACTTGCCGAAGGCGGCCGCGCCGGAGAATCCGCCGGCCCGCGCCGCGCTCGCGCTCTCTTGGCGGTTGGGGAAATTGCCTTGGCGATTGTTCTTCTGGTAGCAGCGGGATTGCTGATGCGCAGTTTCGCGCAGCTTACCGCAGTCGATCCCGGCTTCCAACCGGCTCACATCCTCAAGGCCATGGTCTCTTTGCCGCAGTTTCAATATTCAACGCCGAAACAATGGGCGGCTTTCTCTGAAGAGCTACTGGCGCGTCTTCAGAGCCAGCCCGGCATGCGCGATTCCGCTATCGCCGGTCCGCTACCCATCGTCGATTGCTGCATCACGCTCAACTTCCAAATTGCCGGCGCCCCCAAGTTGCAGGCCGGCAGCGCCGATACCGCGAATTACGTCCCGGTAAGCCCGCCGTACTTTTCTGTATTGGGAATTCCGTTGCTGCGCGGGCGTCTCTTTCAGCGGTCGGATTCTGGCTCTTCGCCACCCGTGGTGCTGATCAGTCAGGCCCTCGCCAGGCGCTATTTTCCTAATGAGAATCCGCTCGGCAGGCAGCTTATTTTCGGATTTCCTGCCAACGGGATGGCCACGCGCGAAATCATCGGCATTGTGGGCGACATACGTGACGTCTCCTTAGGCAAGGACCCGGGACCTATGCTGTATGTGCCCTTTGCTCAGGCGCCGCTCTGGGGATGCGAAGTTATCGTCAAAACTACTTTGAGCGCTTCAGCCGCCGCCGGCGCAATTCGCCAGGCAACGCACAGTATCGATAGCAATCTACCGGTTACCGATATCGCGCAACTTCCCGACGTCCTCAGCGAATCGGTCGCCCAGCCCCGCTTCCGTACTTTTCTTCTGGGCCTGTTCGGCGCGATTGCTTTGATCCTCGCGGCGGTAGGAATTTTCGGAATGATCTCTTATTCAGTCTCCCGGCGCACGCACGAACTGGGAATTCGCGTGGCGCTCGGCGCGCAGCCGGAATCGATTTTCGGCCTGATCCTGCGCGAAACGCTCGCGCTGGCTCTTGCGGGCATCGCCATCGGCATCCCTGCCGCGATCGGAACGGCGCGTCTCATCAGTCATTTGCTTTTCAACGTGAGCCCTTATGATCCCGTGACGCTCAGCCTGATTCCGGTCCTGCTGATCACTGTCGCGGCTGTGGCAAGTTACTTCCCGGCCCGGCGCGCGATGAAGGTTGACCCTGTCGTGGCGCTATATCACGAGTGACGCGCGCTCGCTTCAGACGAATCCGCGTGATAGGAACTGCGGACCAGCGGTCCGGCTTCCACGTGCGCAAAGCCCATCTCGTGGCCCGCTTGTCTGTAGGCGTCAAATTCACGTTGCGGGATATAGCGGATAACCGGCAGATGTTTTTGCGAAGGCCGCAGGTACTGGCCTAAGGTGAGAATGTCGACGTGATGATCGCGCAGATCCTGCATCACCTGCAGGACTTCGCCTTCCGTTTCGCCCAGCCCCAGCATCAGGCCGGATTTGGCCGGAATATGCGGCCGTACTTGCTTGGCATAGCGCAGCATATCGAGCGAACGCTCATAGCGCGCGCCCAAACGCACCTGGCGGTACAGACGCGGAACCGTTTCCGTGTTGTGGTTCAAAACATCCGGATGCGCGTTCATGACGATGTCCATGGCTGCGTGCGAGCCCTGGAAATCAGGCACGAGAACTTCGACCTTGCATCCCGGTACCGCCTGGCGAATGGCTTGTATGGTTAAAGCAAATAACTCGGCCCCACCGTCCTTCCGATCGTCGCGATTCACGCTGGTAATCACGGCGTAGCGCAGGCCGAGCGCCGCGCATGCTTCTGCAACCCGGCGCGGCTCGTCGTAATCCACTTCGAGCGGCGCGCCCTTTTGTACGGCGCAAAAACCGCAGCGGCGCGTACAGACGTTGCCCAAAATCATGAAGGTCGCCGTGCGCCGGTTCCAGCACTCGCCTACATTCGGGCAGGCTGCGCTCTCGCAAACGGTATGCAAATTGAGGCTCGCGACCAGGCGCTTCAGCTCGCGATAATTCTCGCCAACGGGAGCAGGCGCGCGCAGCCATTTGGGACGTTCCGGTTGGGTTGCGATGGTGACGAGCATCTGTTAAATCCAGTTTCCGGGCGGCGCCACTTCAACCCAGTCGCCTTCGACCGTATCCGCATGCAGAGTGATCCGGCGGATGTATTTTCGCAACAGACCGGAAGTCTCTACCGTTTGCCCCTGATGACTCGCAATCGCGTTTTTATCCAGCGATACCTGGCGGAGTTGCTGAACCAGTTCGCCCGCCAGGCGATGGGCGTCTTTTGCATCCGGTTCAGCGTTATAGTCCGGCTCGACAACAACCCGGCCGATTCCCGGTGAAGTCGGCTGCACGGACGCGAACGCCTTTTCCAGGAACGCTTCGAGCTCGGGATGCATTACATCTCTCGCCGGTTTTCAAGCGAGCGCGACATCGTGACTTCGTCTGCAAATTCGAGATCGCTGCCCACCGGAATACCCATCGCAATGCGCGTGACCCTGGGCCCGAGCGGTTTTAAAAGCCGGGAAAGATACACCGCCGTAGCTTCTCCTTCCACGGTAGGATTGGTGGCCACAATGATTTCTTCAATCTCGGTCTGTTGCAAGCGGTCAATTAAACCTTTGATCTTGAGTTGTTCGGGTCCAATGCCGCGTAGCGGCGAAATCGCCCCGTGCAGCACGTGGTACAAACCGCGAAAGGTGTGCGTGGTCTCAATCGGCAGGATGTTGTGCGGCTCTTCCACCACGCAGATCTGGGTGTGTTCGCGATGAGGATCGCGGCAGAACAGGCAGAGGTCGTTGTCGCTGATGTTATTGCACTGCACGCAAATGGTGAGCTTGTCTTTGATGTCGAGAATGGCTTGCGCCAGATTCATGGAATCTTCGCGTGGCGCGCGCAACAAATGAAAAGCGATGCGCTGCGCCGATTTCTGGCCGATACCCGGCAACCGCTTGCATTCCTGGATGAGCCGCGCCAGCGGCTCAGCAAATTCCGGCATTTTTTCTCAAAGCAAGCACCACGGCCAATCGTTCGGCGCGCTAGAACATACCGGGCGGAAGGCCCAGCCCGCCTAACATGCCGCCCATTTTGGCCTGCGCTTCTTCATCCACTTTCTTGGCGGCTTCATTGAACGCGGCTGCGACCATGTCCTGCAGCATCTCTACATCGCCCGCCACTTCGGGATCGATCTTTACCCCGAGCACGTTTTTCTTGCCGTCCATCTTCACCGTAACCATGCCGCCGCCGGCCGAAGCTTCCACGCGAATGGCGGCAATCTGCTCCTCCAGCTTCTGCTGCATCGCCTGCGCTTGCTTCATCATGTTTTGCATGTTGCCGGGCATCTTCATCGGTAGACAGTATCCTTACTCATTCAAATTTCGCACGGTGCGCACCTGCGCTCCAGGAAACAGCTCCTGAAAGCGCTTCACGCCCGGATGCGATAGTGCTCGCTCCCGCAGCTCGCTATCGGGTGAGGCGGGTTTTTCGGCCACCGCGACCGGCGCGGCGTGCACGTTTTCACTCACTTCGAGACGCACGCGCACGGGCCGCCCCGCCGCCTGCGCGGCCACTCGCTCGACACCCGGATCTTTAAGAAGGAGCATCATGGCTTTGGGCGTGCGAATCAGCACCTCCTGGCCATTGAGGCTGACTTCGGAATGCTGAACGGCATCGGCGCTGTGCTCCATACCGGCTTTGGAAAGGGCGGCATAAAAATCCTGCTTAAAATTCACTCCCGCGCCCTCGCGATCACGGCTCAGTTTCGGAGCTGCCGGAGGAATCTGCTTTTCCGCTTTCCCTGGTTTCGGCAAACCCGCCAGAGCTTCTTCAATCGACTGCAGCTTGCCGGCTTGGACCAGCTTGATAAGCCCAAGCTCCAGATGCAGGCGGGGCTGCAGCGAGGTCTGGAGCGTTTTGTACAGATCGAGCGTGAGATTCAGGTAACGCGTCAGATCTTCTTCGCTGAACGGCTCGGCCGTCTGCAGCAAACCCTTTTGCTCGTTTTCAGAAGCCGCAATCAGGCGCGTCGTTTTTCCGGCAATCTTTGCCACCAGCAAGTTGCGCCAATACCTGGCCAGTTCACGGCAGAAATGCTGCAGGCTCTGGCCATGCCGCTCGAGATTTTCGACGATATCGAGCATCC
The DNA here is from genome assembly GCA_021324185.1 of Terriglobia bacterium. Lineage (GTDB taxonomy): Bacteria > Acidobacteriota > Terriglobia > Bryobacterales > Bryobacteraceae > Bog-105. Next base: position 11,262 of record JAJPJN010000150.1, read on the forward strand.
GCGCCGGATCCTGCTGGTTGACAGCTTCCGCAACCGCGCGCAGCGAATCCGTGCTGAACATTCCGAGCAAAGCCCGGATGTTCTCAACGTCCAGCTTATTGCCGCAGCATGCGATGGCCTGATCGAGCGCCGAGAGCGAATCCCGAACACTGCCCTCCCCCGCCTGCGCAATGACTGCCAGCACATCGTCATCGGCCTGAATGCCTTCCTGCTCGACGATGTAGCGCATGCGCTGCATCAGCTCGGAAAATTCGACCGAGCGAAACGTGAAGTGCTGGCAGCGCGAAGCGATGGTGTTTGGTATGTCGTAGGCTTCCGTCGTGCAGAGAATGAATACCACCCATTCCGGCGGCTCTTCGAGCGTCTTCAGCAGCGCATTGAAGGCTTCTTTGGTGATCTGATGTGCTTCATCGATGATGAAAACTTTGTAGCGGTCGCGCGCCGGGCGGTAGCGCACGTTTTCGCGGATCTCGCGCATTTCGTTGATGCCGCGATTCGAGGCCGCATCGATTTCAATCACGTCCACGGCGTTGCCGGCGCTGATCTCGATGCAGCTCGAGCAAACGCCGCACGGCTCTGACGTGGGGCCATTGACGCAATTCAAGCAACGCGCCAGGATGCGCGCCACCGTAGTCTTACCTGTTCCGCGCTGGCCCGAAAAGATATAGCCGTGCGCCAGCCGGTTGCTCGCGATTGCGTTCGCCAGCGTTTTCTGGACATGCTCCTGGCCGATTAACTCGCTGAAGTTTTGCGGGCGGTACTTTCTCGCGATGACCTGATACATGATTTTTGCTGTACCGCGAAGGAGGTGGCGTTCCGGCTGATGGCTATGCCAGACCCCGGGTGATCCGCGGCACACAAGCTAAGCCGCTACCGTTGCTCCCTTCCGGGCCTGGCGGGGTTTACGGCCGCCCATTGCACGAAGCCCGGAGCCTGACAACTCACAATGTTAACATCCGGCCGCTACTCGTTCGTCTCCAGCACAGCGCGCAGTTTTTCGCCGAACAACGTGTTCGCAGCCGGAGCATGCGGAGCGTTTGCTCGCGGCTCCGGCGGCTTTTCAACGGGCGGCGGCGCTTGAGCGGGTTGAGGAGCGCGAGCAGCTTTTTCCTGCAGATATTTTTCTTTCTTCAACAGAATTCGTTCCAGCGGGGCGATCCATCCGGTGAACTCTTCCTCCGTGTGATGGTCGCGCTTGAGCGCACTGCGTAACGCGTCCATTTTGGAGTCCATATTGTCAAGGTGATGAAGCAATAAAGCTTCGGCGAAAATCGGCACTTTCGGCGAGCCGAACTCGAGTTCGCCGTGATGGCTGATTATCATGTGCTCCAGCAAAGCGCGCAGCTTGGGCGGAAAATCCGGAAGTTGATCGATCTTGTCGCCCACCAGGCGCAATCCCAAGACAATATGGCCGAGCAGTTGCCCTTCGGCGCTGTAGCAGAAGCTGCGGGTATAGGAGAGCTCTTCCAGCTTGCCGATATCGTGCAGAATCACGCCGGTCATCAACAGGTCGGCATCAATGCCTTTGTAATGCGCGGCGACGAGTCTAGCCAAGCCGCACAGCGAAAGTACATGCTCCAGTAGACCTCCACGGCAAGCGTGGTGAATGCTCTTCGCCGCGGGCGCCATTTTGTAAAGCTCCCGCACGCGCGAATCGGAAAAGACACTTTGCAGCAAGCCGCGTAGATGCGGATTTTGCAGGCCGGACATGATGCCTTCAAGTTCCGCGAACATTTCCTCCGCATCGCGGTCCGAACAAGGGAAGTAGTCAGCCGGATCTACCTCGTGATCTGCCAGGCGTCGCAGCTTGTGAATGGTAAATTGCGCACGGTTCTGATAAAGCTGCAGCAGACCTTTCACTTTGACGAAGTCATCGCGCTCGAAAGTATGCATGACCTCGGCAACGTTGTCCCACATCTTGGCTTCCATCTCGCCTGTACGATCGGCCAGATGCAGGGTGAGGTAAGGCTCGCCCGTCTTTTTCTGCCGTATCTCTTTCGATAAAACGAGGAATTGCGCGGTCACCACTTCATTCGGCGTGAGATTGCCGATAAACGGCGACTTCATGAATGCTCCCCGGCTTTCAAGCGGATTACCGCGAACTGCTTTCTCCGGTGATGCCAACGTGCGTTCCCGGAATCGGCAGAACCCAAAGCAGCCGCTTCATGCGCGTCTTCTGCTCGACTTCGGTCTTGCTCACCATTTCCGGTTTTAGTGTGGCCGGATCCTGCCAGCGCGTGTCCATACCAGGGGCCGCGCCGGTATCGACATAGCCGGGCTTGATCTGCAGGAAGGCAGTCTTTCGCAGTTCCGTCAAGTACTCGCGGACTTTCGGCTCCATCTTGGGACCGTAAAGAATATTTTCGATTTCGGGCTTGGCGTCGGCGAGCGGCTCGAGACCGGCTTTGGTGTGATCGTCCACCTTGAAGATCTCCCATCCGGTGGCAATCTTGATCGGCTGGGTTACAGCGCCTTTCGGCAGATTCCAGACGGCGTCTTCAATGTTTTTTTGCAATTCGCCCTTCTTGTAGCCACCCAGCACGCCGCCATCTTTGGCGGTTGCGGCATCGGAGTTATCGCGCGCAAGATCAGAAAATCGCTCGCCCTTGGCGGCTTCGTCCGCGATCTGTTTGGCCTTCTTTTCAGCCGCTGCAATACCGGCAGCATCTTTGCCTTCGGTCGAAATCAAGATCTCGCTTAAGTAGACCTTTTCGTCACGAATGAAATCGTTCTTGTGGGCGTTGTAATAATCTTCGATTTCTTTATCGGTGATGTTGATATGGCGGCCGACTTCCTGGCCGATTACGTCTCGCGTCAGGAAGGTGTCTCGTGTTTCCGCCTGGAAGTCTTCGAAGCTCCGGCCCGACTGCTGGCGAATCCATTCGTGGAATTTCTCAGGGTCAGTGATTCCGGACTGGCGCTGGAGATTCGCCATGTATTTCGTCACGTCAGAATCGACGTTGATGTTGAGCTCTTTACCCTTCTGGATCAGGAGCAGTTCATCGATGCGATTGCGCAAGATATCTTTCGAGTGAGCCTCGTATTCCCGATTAAAGGCGGTGCCCGAGGCGCCCTGCTGTTTGAGTTCCGCTGCGAGCTGTTGCTGCAACTTTTCCAGTTCGTCCTGGCTGACGATGTCGCCGTTCACTTTGGCAATGACCTGATCGACAACCATCGGGTCGTCTGCCGCGAATCCGCAGTTTGCAGCGCTGGCAGCGAGTAGAACGGCTGAAACGGCAAAGCACTTAAACTTCATGGATCTCTTTTATTATGCAATGCCGCGAAACCCGGGCGTTTCAACAGTCGCGGCGCTGATTTGAGGCTTACCGATCGGGCTCAATAATTGATTCTTATCTTGACATAAGGTTAATGATCGTTTATTTGTTAACCTCATATGTCCTTTCTCGTAAGGAAATCTACAAATCGCCTCTTTCAGTTCTTAGCCAGCTCATTCGTAGCTGTCATTTTTCCCATGGCCGCCGCTGCCCAGGGAAATCCGCCGTCGATTAACGGTTGTCCGATGTTCCCGGCCGATCACATATTCAACACCCGCGTTGACAATCTTCCCGTACACCCCAATTCCGATGCTTATGTCGCAGAACTAGGCGGAGGGCCCGCTCACCCGGACTGGGGAATGACGGTTCCGGGCGGTTTTCCGATGAATATCGTCCATGGCAATTCCGTTCCGCCCGCCACCGTACACATCAACTGGCCGTTTACCAGCGACAGCGGGCCGTTCCCGATTCCTTCGAATGCTGTGGTTGGAGCGCCAAGCGACTTGCACATGATCGTTCTCGACGTCGATAACTGTATGTTGTACGAGTCTTTCGACACCGTACAGAACGCAGACGGCTCGTGGACGGTAGATGCCATCTCAAAATTCGATCTGCATTCGTATGCGTTGAAGCCGGCCGACTGGTCGAGCTCGAACGCGGCAGGTACGGCACAACTGCCTTTGCTTGTGCGCTATGACGAAGTAGCCGCCGGGCAAATCAATCACGCGATTTCGATGACGGGATCGCCGACCGGGAACATTTACATATGGCCGGCGAGCCATTCCGCATCCTCGGTCAGCGCCGCTCCTCCGATGGGCACCCGGTTCCGTCTCAAAGCAAGCTATGACATTTCCGGTCTGGGCCCGCAAGCTCAGGTTGTCGCACAGGCGCTCAAAATTTACGGCGCGATTCTGACGGATAATGGCGCGTCGTGGCATCTGCAGGGCGTGCCTGACACGCGCTTTGACGATGCCGACCTGCATTCACTGACTCAGATTCCGGGGTCTGCTTTCGAAGCTGTCGATGAAAGCGGCTTAGAAATCTCTTCCACGTCCGGGCAGGTAGCGGGAAGCGGAAGCGCGGCTGGTGGTGGGCCGGCGATTACGATCACCCCATCCAGCGGCAGTGGCGCTACACAAACGTTTACCGCCACGTTTACGAGCTCCGATCAGACCCAGGAGCATCTGTTTTTCAACGGTCCTTTGACCGGCCACGATGCGTGCTATGTGATCTACGATCGCCCCAGCGGGCTGCTCTACATCGTCGGCGATGAGGGGTCGGCGGCGACGCAATCGCTCACTCCCGGCGGTTCCGGAACAATATCGAGCAGTCAGTGCAGTGTGGCAGCATCGAGCGTCGCCGTTTCTATTTCCGGCGATACGGTGACGCTTTCATTAACCATTGCGTTTTCGCCGTCATTCAGCGGGCCAAAGAATATCTACGCCAGTATGTCGGGCAGTTCGTCCGGCGACGGTCCGTGGCAACACATCGGGACCTGGGTGGTTACAGGAGCGCCGGCGATTACTATCAACCCTTCAGGCGGGAGCGGGTCGACGCAGGCGTTTGTTGCCAGCTTTACCAGCTCCGGTCAGACGCAGGAGCATCTGTTTTTCAACGGTCCTTTGACCGGGCACGATGCCTGCTATGTGA
>JAJPJN010000003.1 GCA_021324185.1 Terriglobia bacterium
GCCGTCAGAATCATTTTTGCCAGCACGGATTTTCCAGAGCCTGTTTTGCCGAAGATTCCGAGATGGTAGGCTTCGCCCGCGCCGTCGGGTCCCGAGGCAAAGTGCTTAAACCACAGCGGGAGTTTGGGCTTTGAGCCATACACGTGCCCTAGATAATAAAGCTGGTCCTTGTAGGGAGACAGCAGCTCGTTCAGCACTTCATCGTTCACCAGATGAATGTTTGTCCCGGTGGACGGCACTGTTCCCAGAATGCTTGGCTCGTAGCTTTTCGCGCCGGTCATGAACACCGCGCTCACCGTCATCTCGCCCAGGTGCGTGTCCTGGCGCTCACTCACCGCGTCCACGCGCCCGCGCTGCCGAATGAGGCTGCGCATCGTGGCATCCTCATGCCAGATGTTGCGCAGCTTTACTTCGGTGATTTGACCCAGTGCGTAATGTGCCGCACCGTCCTGCATAAAGCGGAACAGGGCAAGTTCGCCAACGAGCTTGCGGCCTACTGCGCCGCCCAGGATGTCGAGAGAAAGTTCACCCGTCGTCGAAGGCGAACCGATTACGCCGATGCGTTCCACCTGGCCGAGCAACTGGTCGAGTTTGTTATGTGTTTCCATTTTTATCCTCCTGCGTCCGTTCGAAAGCCGTGCATGCCGTAAAAAATCTCGTCGAGACTTCCGGTGTATGTTTCGGCAATGCGCTGCGTCGTGGCTTGCCGGAATGCAGGCACGGCCCGCGCAAGGGACTTCACCATGCGGTCCGCCATGTAGAGCGGGAACGGCTCAAGAATCGCTGGCGTTCCGCACTGGTGCTTCACCCCATGGAGCAGAACCGCGAGCCGGCTTCGGTTTGACGCGACGGCTTGATTCACCTCGAGCCGCAGTGCGGGCATCCAGGCGTGGGGCTTGTAGTAAATCACAACGACGTTTTTCAATTCGGCTGTGATCTTTTCTTCCAACTCGTCGGCCTCGTTCCGCTCGGCGTCAGAAATTGCAGCCGTGTTGATGTGCCATTCCGATTCGGGTTTCTGAAGGTTGATGGGTTTTGTGAATTCGCCCCCATCGAGCAGCATCGTCAGCAGGCCGCGGTCGTCGTAGGTTTGTGGCCAGCGCATCGCTTCACCGATTTCCCGGTTGGTTGTGTATTTCGGGCAAAACGTCCAGCACTTGTCGGCGCGTTTCGACTGGAGAATCTCCAAATAGGCCCCCATCCCGGCTTTCGCACGTTGTCGCAAGCAAGCGGAGAGCCTGAGGGCGGGGGCATAGCGCGCTTGGTTCAAGGATTGGTTAAGGTAGATCACCGGCGTCGTCATTGAACCATCGAGGAACACAACGTCATGCGGCGCTTTGGTCGCCAGAGCCAATTCCATTGTCATCATGACGCCACGCAAAACCGAGTTGGTTGCTTCATTGTGCGTTTCGGCTTCGACCACGACTTGATGGCGTGGTTGCTCCCAGAACCGCTTCTCGGAAGGGGGCGTCAGACCCTCGACTGCCACCGCGGCCGCCGCCGCCAGATCGGTTGTCAGCAATCTTTCGACGGCATATGAACCATCCACCGCGCACGTCGAGGGGATCGGCGGGTATTCCAAGTCTGTATCACGAGCGAGTCGGCCGCTCTGTTGGAGCTGTGCGCGGAAAGCGGTTCGTTCTGAACGCACGTGTTCGAAAGATTGCAACAAGGTTCGGCCTACCTCGTCCGTGCGTTGCATCACCTCCTCGACCAAAGCGCCAGGCAAATCGGTGAATGGACTTGGACCGGAGCTTGGTTCAGTCATCTTTCGGTTTCCTCCAAAGCCGCCACTCGGACGATTCAAAGTCCCTGAACGAAGCATTCCGCTCAACGCGAGGCAAAAGCCAGCGCTCGCGCCAGAATTTTACGGCCTGCGCAAACGGAAGGCTGTGATAACGCGGGCGGGCGTCGTGGCCGCGAAGAAATTCGCGCGCGTTGCTTGCCAGCGGCACAACGAAAACCTCGCGTTGAATGCCGTGATTCAACAGGTCCTGCGTGAAGCCGAGTTTTGCCAAGGCCTTCCTTATTAACTCACGGCGATTACGAAAACCGTTGCCCCATTTCTCCTGTTTTGCCGTCGGCACGCAGCGTTGCCGTGCAAACTGAGACAGGTCTTCGTAAACACCGTTCGAAAAATGGAACTCGCCCCATCCCCCGGTGAAGCCGACACTTTCAAAGACGCGCCGCTTCCCGAGTTTAACGCGGTTGTAAAGCGACGAGCGGCCCAAAGCCGAGGTGGTTGTGATTAAGACCAGGTGAGGCTCTCGTTTTCGGCCCGAGATCAACGATACGCGATTTCCGTATCGTTTCGCGAAAGCCTGGCGCACTTCATCGCACGCCGTCGCCAGCGCTACCAGCTTCCCGGCCAGTAACTGCGAATAAGGCGGCACTGCGCCCAGAACGTAGGCATCCATCACATGATACAATCGGGCGGCTTTCGCCTCCGAATCCCAGCCGATCCACTCATCGCGGGACTTGATCGCATAAACCGGATCGCCGAGACCAAATAAACCGATTAGCTTGCCATTGCTATCGTCGAAAATCAGGAATCGCAGCCGGCGGCCGTAACCGCTGGAAACAGGGATACTCCAATGTAAACAAGCGTAACGAAACAGTTTTGACTCCATAGTATCCGGCTCAACCTGAACCAACCGAGGTTTGATGTTCTCGGGTTTGACCTCGTTACCAGAGGCGATTAACGACAGCAGGCGGTCTTCATACCTGGCCAGAGCGGCTTCGGCCAGAGCGATTCGTTTTTCTACGGCATGTTCGTGCCGTTTGCGAATGCTTCGCTTGTCCTGCCGCTGCCGGAAACTGACATGACTGCCTTCGACTCGGAATCCCTGGGCGCGCAAGGAACGCAAAATTGCTGAACGAAGTTTCGTTTCTATTGAGGCCCGCATGGGCATAAGCAATTTCTATCAATCCGGGCGTCAGCTTGCAAGGACCCAGAAGCCGTAAACTGCAGGGTGTTTTATTCCTATTTGCATTCCGGCAGTTTTGATGCCATAGACGTGTTCGCCGCCGTCCTTCCAGCCTCGATCGCCTGCC
>JAJPJN010000024.1 GCA_021324185.1 Terriglobia bacterium
CACCGGGAGCAGTGCGGCGATTGGCGGAACGCCGTATTCTTTCGCTTACACGTATAATTTGGCGGGCGAACTCACGCAGGAGACGTATCCTTCGGGCCGGCAGATCATCTGGACCAAGGCACGGGCCTGATCTATCAAACTTTGCTGGCCGTGGCGCAGGCAAGTGATGTTTTTCTGATTAGCCGACGCCAATCTCTTGGATGTATACTCAGTTGTCCCCAAAAGTTAAAAGTGGAGGAATCGGTTGGGTCAACAATGTCCAGTATGCAAAATATGGGTTCCCGGTGTAATGGCAACGCACCAGTGTTCCGGTGTGTCAATTCCCAAGCTGGAATCGAGTAAGCCACTCAAGTCGTACGCTGTCAGTCTGTATCCACCGCAGCAGAAGCCCATGGATGGCGATCCAGCAGCCAGAACGATTCCGCTGGATGACCGAAAGCGTTGGGATTTTGCGCTGAGTAACTTCCTGCTTTACGCACCCTCCAACAAGCAGGATCGGGAACGATTGCTGGAGCTGGCAATCGGCGGCATCACGGTTGCAGGGTTCGCCGGATTGCCGGGGCAGGCTCGTTTGGGCTACATCGACCGGCTCTGGGACGCGGTCGTCGAGTGGGTCTTACCAACCGACAACGCGAAGGCCATGTTCGATCCAAAGCCCGGTGATCAAGTTCATAACGTAAGCAGCACTAGCCATGAAAGGGCGTTTGCGAAATTCGGAATCGGCTTTCGTTGCGAGAAAGACACCGACAAAGATCGTATTCTCAAGAGCGGTTTCGAGCCGCTCTATGCGCTGCCGTCCATTGCCCGCTCGCTTGGTCACGAGATTGGCGGAACTGTGATGCAGCGTAAGACCGCGCTTGGCCAACTTGGTCTTTGGAAGGAAAATAAAGACGCAATCGGACAAACTGGGATCTGTGTGTCGCGGGGCGCCATGGGGGCAACGAAATTTCCCGAGGCTTCCTACACGGGCGATGTGTACCTCTTTGCTGTCAAGCCGAACGGGCGCGGTTACGATACTGAGAAGTATCAAGCGAACAAGAGTCCCACGGCGGTCTGGAAGCCCGGCGAAAAACTTTTCCCCAAGATACAGCCATCCGAGGTCCTCGCTTATATGAAGGTGAAAAAGCTAGGAACCGACGATTACAGCACGCTTTGGAAGATTCAGGCCGACAGCACCTGGACAATCTTGAACGGTTCAGACGATGAGAAGAAATACATCGAGGGTGAGTTTGGGAAGCTTCAGACCCCAAGTAACCGTCGCTTCGTAGCTGTAAAGACGAGCGAGTACGATTTCCATCAAGCCGCTTTGTAGTTCCTATTCATCGAAAAAGAGATATCCGGCGCTCGCAACGCGTATGAGTTCTGTCCAGACCGGCTGCTAAGTCTAACCGAAGACGCCGATCATGAGCGTCCCATTCCAGCGAAAAGGAGCTGGGGCAGTGTTCGGAACTTTCGACCAATCGAAATGCACCAGAATTGGCCCAAGAAGTCTTTGAAAATTAGGATTGCTCGTGGATATGCTGTATTCGCGGGTGGGGGTTGATTGCCCGTTCATCGCATGCATCGGACAGCCGGCTCGGCCGAGCTTAGCTATAGCTAATCCGGCTTCGACGAGTTGCACGCCTATAGCGCCTTGGAGTAGATTCCAGCGCACGGGGTCATGTTGGGGCAAAGGAACAATATGCCGAGTGCGTGAGCCGGCAAGGGCGGGAGACCAGTGTAGAGGCGGTTCTTATATCGTAGCCTGTGGCGGTAATTAGGAGCCGGGGTTATTTGTGACTAACTCGCTAGCTCAAGCTCCCGGACGCGCACGGCGATTTTGCGCAGATCGCGCAGGAAGAGCTCGTATTCCGCTTCGTAGCGTTCCGGGACGCGGAGAATCGCAGAGGGATGAACGGTGGCCACTAGTTCTTTGGCCCGATTATACGGAAAGAATTGGCCGCGGTTCGCAAGGATACGGAACGAAGGGCCCATCAGCGACTGAGCCGCAGATGCGCCTAAGCAAACAACCAGTTCGGGCTTAATGGAATCGAGTTCCGCTTCGAGCCAGGGGCGGCAGGCGGCGATTTCGATACTGTTCGGCTTGGCGTGGATGCGACGCTTGCCGCGCGCGACAAACTTGAAGTGCTTTACGGCGTTTGTCACATAGATCTTTTCGCGATCGAGACCGGCTTCGTGCATCGCTTTGCTCAGGAGGCGGCCGGATGGTCCGACAAACGGATGGCCTTTCTGATCTTCTTCGTCACCCGGCTGTTCGCCTACCATCACGACTTTAGAATCCGGCGGGCCTTCGCCAAACACGACTTGGGTTGCGTGGCGGTAAAGATCGCAGCCGCGGCACTCTGGCGCTGCGGCGCGCAGCACCTTCAAACTGTGCGTTGCGGGGACGAAAGGCGCAGCGCTCGGCTTTTCTGCATTTGCCATGATCACGAGCTTCGAATCAGGCGCGCACCCCGGCGGCTCCGGCAGAGGCTTCTTCGAAATCACCGGCCTCAGTCTCGGCCTTCAGATTGAACCCGAAATTGCCGGAGCTGTCAAATTCGAGAGCAAACGGCTCAGATACGACTTTGACGTTCGAAGCGAGGCCGGGTGCGAGGTTTTCGCTGACGGCGAGATGAATGAGTTCGAGCGTGTTGCGGATGCGGCAGTAAGTGACCTCCGATAGATCGATTTTTCCAACTGTAGGGGCAATGGCTGCGAGTGCTTCCCTGTCGCTCGGATAGTGAATGGGAGTGCGGATGCAGGCTGGGGTAGAGGCGGTCAGCGAGTTGATGTAGGTCGGCTTCCAATCGACATCGTTGACCAGGCGGTCGTGCACCACGTCCGCCATGCCGAGCCCCACACCGCTGTGATAGGTGAGTTCGCTTAAAGCGCGGGCGTAAATCCGGTGCACGCGGGGCGTGTCCGGAAAGGGGTTATAGTGGCCGTTCACGCTGCGATTAATAACCTTTGTATCCATGCCGGCGCCGCTGATGTTCTTGCCGATTTCGTCGACGATGAGGATGTCGATTTCGGGCGCGGGAAGCTTGGCCATCCACGATTTCACTTCAGCGAGTAACTTCTCTTCCTGGGCAATCATCGCTTCAAGACCTTCGGCGGAGGAAACCGCTGTAAGGCCGGCGGTTTCATGGTGCGCGCCTTCCTGAATGGCGAGCCCGCCAAGAACTTTTCCGGTTGCGAAAACCTTTGCTCCGACGCTGCGGATCATCTTCTCCAGGCCGATGCGATAGGCAAAGGTATGGTACTGGCGCGCGCCGGCGAATTTACCGAGACCGATGGCCATCATCTTGAAGAGGCCGCTTTCGAGCTTGCCGGAGAAATCGGTGTGCCACTTGACGCGGGAGATCAGAAAAACGGCATCGGCTTCATGGGCGTTTTTGTCCATGAAGGTCTCAATGCCTTCCGGCGTGCGTCCGAGCGAAATGACATCGAGCGAGCTGTGCACGGGAACGCCCATAGTTGCTTCATGGATTCCGTAATGGGCCAGAACATCGCTTTGGCCTTCGGCGGTGGCGGCGCCGTGGCTGCCCATGGCCGGGATGATGAAGGGTTCGAAGCCTTGCGATTTCCAAAAATCGATTACCGACTTCACGATGGTTGCGATGTTTGATATGCCGCGGCTTCCCACGCCGATGGCGACACGGCCGCCTTTGGGCACGCGCCGGACGAAACCGGCGGTTGAAAGCTGCTGGTGAATGTGCTCTGGAATGTTCGAGATAGCGCGGTTTGGGAAATGCTGCTCGGCTAGAACAAACCTCGGAAAATTCATGCTACAAGAATACTCCCGGGGCGGAGGGAAGGAGGAAGGAGGAAGCCAAGGAAGGCGGGGAAGCCAAGAAGTAAGTAAGCGGGAAGTAAGGAGGCAGGAAGTAAGGAAGCCGGAGGAACTGTTGACGAGCAGCGTGGAACGGGTCAGCCGGTTACTTGGAGCCTATACGCGAGCAATTTTGGCTATCCATGACAAGGGCGCCTAGTTCGGCTTCCTACTTCCCTGCTTCCTTAACGCAACAGATCTTCCAACTGAACCTTCGCTTCCGTACCAACATCGCGATATTTCACAATGACGGGTGTGTAGAGCGAAATGCCCCACTGCGCGCCGTGCCCGGAGGAGACCTGGCGCGAGCCGGCGACGACCACGGCTTCTTCCGGAATGATCAATGGCAGGTCTTCGGTTGCGCGATGAACGACTCCGCGCACAAGGTCGTAAACAGGGGTCGAACGATTCAGAATAGTGCCGCTGCCGAGCACGGCGCGGCGCTTCACGATGGTTCCTTCGTACACTCCGCAGTTCCCGCCTACCAGCACGTCATCTTCGATGATTACCGGTAGCGCGCCGACGGGCTCCAGAACGCCGCCTAGCTGCGAGGCCGCAGAGATGTGGCAGTTCCTGCCGACCTGAGCGCAACTTCCGACGAGTGCGTGCGAATCGATCATGGTTCCGTCCGCGACGTATGCGCCGGTATTGATGTACATGGGCGGCATGCAGGTGACGCCGCGGCCAATGTAGCTGCCGGTGCGGATGCTGGAACCGCCCGGCACAATACGTACTCCGCTTTCGGCGGTGAATTGCTTAACCGGGTAGGTGGACTTATCGAAAAACGGCAGCGGTCCGGCGCCCGACATATCGACGATGCCGCCAATCCGAAAGCCGAGCAGGATGCCTTTTTTGACCCAAACGTTAACGCGCCAGCCGCTGGCCTGCGAAGCATCCGGTTGGGCGGAACGAATTTCGCCGCGGTTCAAAAGATCGAGGAAACGGGAGAACAGTTGTTTGTGCTCTTCCGTGTAGGCGGCCGGCTTGTGTTCAAAAAGAGATTCTATTTCCTGCTGAAGCGAATTCAAACACGCACTCCGCAAGGCAGGCCGGCTGCCTCGAGCACGTGCTCAATTTTTTCCTGCGATATGGGAGAAGGCGCTACCATGGGCAACCGCCAAACAGGCTCCAGCAGTCCCATGCGCGCCATTGCAAATTTGACCGGGCCGGGACTGGTCTCGATAAAATTCACTTCCATGAGCGGCTGATATTTGCGCTGGATCTGGCGGGCACGTTGGTAATCGCCGCTCAGCGCGGCGTGCGTAAGTTCGGCAAATTCGGCGGGAATCTCGTTTGCGACAACGGAGATAACGCCGCGTCCTCCCAACGCAATCAGCGGAATGGTAATGGCATCGTCGCCAGAGAGCACAAGGAACGATTCCGATAAACGCGCGCAGATGCTAGCGATCTGGCCGATATTGCCGGAGGCCTCCTTGACGCCGATGATGTTCGGGATCTCAGCAAGACGCATGAGGGTGGCGGGCTCGACATTCACGGCTGTACGTGGTTGAACGCTGTAGACGATGACGGGCAGCCTGGTAGATGAAGCAATTGCGCGATAGTGCTGGTACAAGCCTTCCTGCGTGGGCTTGTTGTAATACGGAGTTACCGACAGGATGCCCTGAACGCCCAGCTCTTCCAGTTCTGCAATGAGCGCGATGACTTCCTGCGTGTTGTAGCCGCCGGCGCCGGCCAGCACGGGAACACGCCCGCGCGCCTCTTCTACTGTGATGCGGACAATCGCGAGGTGCTCTTCGTGCGCCAGTGCGGGGCTCTCGCCTGTGGTGCCGCAGGGACAGAGGAAATCGATACCGGCGTCAATCTGGCGATTGACGAGCGCGCGCAAAGCCGGCTCGTCCAAACTGCCGTCGGCGCGAAACGGGGTTACCAATGCTGTGCCACATCCGGTAAACATATGAACTCCTGTCAGTCTGCAGCCGGTTGGCTGCTTCCAAAGAGCACCTCTTCAAAGGTATGGACGCCGGTCCGGCCGAGAATCCATCGCGCCGCTTTCAACGCGCCGTGAGCGAAACCTTCCCGGTTACGTGCGACGTGCCGCAACGTAATCGTATCAGCCGCCGAGTCAAAGCCCACTTCGTGGGTGCCTGGATGGCGTCCGGCGCGGTTCGCGCTGACATTGATGGGCTTGTTGTAACCTCGGCGCCTCATTGTTTCCACTAAATGAAGCAAAGTGCCGGAGGGCGCATCCTTTTTGGCATCGTGATGAATCTCCCAAGCCCAGGCGCCGTAGCCATCTTCGTCCTTGAGCAGGTGGGCGGACTCACTCACGAGGCGTTGGAACACGGCGACGCCGACAGAAAAATTCGGGCTCCAAACCAGCCCGGTTCCGGCGCGCCGCACCGCATCCGCCACGGAATCGAGCTTCTCGTACCAGCCGGTCGTTCCACTCACAGCGTTGATGCCCGCTTCCGCTAAGCGCTTCAAATTATGGGGCGCGGCTTCAGGAGTAGTAAATTCAATAGCGACATCAACGGCTGCGAATGCTTGCCGTGTGATGGCGCGGCCGTGTGAGTTGCCGGTTGAGCTGAGCCGCAAGACCACGTCGAAACCGTGTTGAGACGCGAGCTGTTCCACCAGGCGGCCCATTTTGCCGTAGCCGACGAGCGCGAGTTTATTTCCTGCGGCCATGGTTAGTCGAAAACTGCGGGATCGAGGTCAGAAAAGAACTCCTGGTGAAGGGCGGCAACGGCATCCGGGACGTCATCATTGGCGATGACAAATCCCAGGTTCAGCACTGATGCGCCCTGAGAAATCATGCGAATGTTCTTTTCCTTCAGCACCTGAAAGGCGCGCCCGGCAATGCCCGGCGTGTGGCGAATATTTTCCCCAACAAGGCAAACGATCGCCTGGCTGCTTTCGGTGGCGACTTCGGCGAATTCAATCAGTTGTGCGTGAATGCTGTCAATATGATCGCAGTTATCAACGGTGAGCGAAACGCTGACCTCCGAGGTGGAGACCATGTCGACGCTGGTTTGATAGCGATCGAAAATCTCGAAAATGCGCCGGAGGAAGCCATGGGCCATCAGCATGCGCGTGGAATGGATGTTCAGGATGGTGACATCACGCTTGCAGGAGATGGACTTCACCGGATTCCGGCAGGGCACGGCTTGCGCGGTGATGCGCGTGCCGTTTACTTCCGGCCGCCGCGAGTTGAGGATCAAGACCGGAATATTTTTTTCGATTGCCGGAATGACCGTGGCCGGGTGCAGTACTTTGGCGCCGAAGTACGCCATTTCGGCTGCTTCAGCAAAAGAGATGCTTTTGACGCGGTGGCCGCCGGGTATGATACGCGGATCGGCCGTGAGCATTCCATCGACATCGGTCCAGATCTGAATCTCTTCGGCATCCACGCCTGCGCCCACCAGTGCCGCCGAATAATCGGAGCCGCCGCGGCCGAGCGTGGTCGTGTGGCCGTCCGGTGTGCTGCCGATGAAGCCGCCCATCACCACGACAGCAGTTTCGGCGGCGGGAGCAACGACGTATTTCAGCAGGCGATAGGTTTCATCGAGGATGGGTTGCGCTTGCGTAAACCGATCGTCGGTGATGATGACGCGGCGGGAATCGACATGCTGGGTCTTTATGCCCGCGGCCTGAAAGGCGAAGGTGACGACGAGACTCGAGAGCCGCTCGCCCACGCTGGCGATAGCGTCCATGGAGCGGGGTGAGAGTTCGCCGACGACAGACAGGCCTTTTACCAGCTCATCGAGCCAATCGAAATGCGCGCGGATATAGCGGTCGAGATCGGCTGCTGCGGCGCCCGCGAGCGCGAGCCCGTGCAGGAGGTGACCGGCACGCAGCTCGTCGACAATGGCTAGCGCCTGATCGCGGCGGCCGGCGGCTGCTTCGCTGGCTGCCTGTAATAGCTTGTTCGTCGTTTTGCCCATTGCGGAGACGACCACGATGGGACGGCGGTCGACGGCCGCTTGAACGATGCTGGTGACGCGCGCGATGGCTTGCTGCGATTCGACGGAGGTGCCGCCGAATTTCATGACGATCATCAGGCTGGCCTAATCGAGAAAGCCCTCCGAGACCATCAGCTCGGCATTGAGAACGGCAGCACCGGCGGCTCCGCGGATGGCATTGTGGCCGCAGGCGACAAACTTCAGATCGAGTACGGGGCATTCGCGCAGGCGCCCGACGGTTACGGTCATACCGTTATCGCGGGCAGCATCGCGCCGGGGCTGCGGCCTGTCCTGCTGCTCCAGGTAAACGACAGGTTGAGCCGGGGCGCTGGGCAGCTTTTTCTGCTGCGGAAGTCCTTTGAACTCATTTATGGCGGTCCGGAGTTGATCGAGCGACGGTTTTTTAGCCAGCGCGACCGAGGCGGCTACGACGTGACCGTCGGTGACTGCGACGCGGTTGCACTGCGCACTTACGCGCGTGGGCAAGGGGATCACTTTGCCGTCCGATAAATGGCCGAGAATTTTCTGCGTCTCCTGCTGCATCTTGTCTTCTTCGCCGCCGATAAAGGGGACGACATTGCCGAGAATATCCAGGGACGCGACACCGGGATAACCGGCGCCCGAAACGGCTTGCATGGTGGTAGCGAAGACGCGCTCAATGCCGAAGGGCAGCAGCGGCGCGAGCGCCATGGTGAGAACGACCGTGGAGCAGTTGGGATTGGTGACAATCATGCCCTTCCAACCGCGATTTCGCTGTTGGATGCGGATGAGGCCGAGATGGCCGGCGTTGATTTCCGGCACCAGCAGCGGCACGTCCGTTTCCATGCGGTGGTTGCGCGAATTGGAAACGACGATATGGCCGCCTTGCGCGAATTCGCGTTCTATTTCAGTGGCGACCGAGGCGTCCATCGCCGAAAAGACAAGCCGCGGTGCTGAGCCGGTTTTGCATTCGGCAACGACGATGTCCTGAACCTCTGAAGGCATGTCGCCTTCGAGACGCCAGGCTGTGGCGTCCTTGTAACGCTTTCCCGCAGACCGGTCGCTGGCGCCCAGCCAGGCAAGCTTAAACCAGGGATGTCCCTGCAGAAAACGGACAAAGTGCTGGCCCACCATGCCGGTTCCGCCAAGCACACCTACTTCGATCGGCCTCATTGAGATACGAATATTCTCTCAAGGCCGTTGAGCAGATGTGCGGGATGGCGGGCGGCAACTATAAAAGGCTAGGAGTTCCTGTGCCGTTTTGCGCGTCTCCAGGCGGTCATCACAACGGGAGCCGCAAAGCCAAGTAGAAACAGAGAAGACGGCTCTGGCACCGGAGCCGCGGACTCGCTGAACGTCACTGTTCCGGTGAGCGCGACCTCTGTGTAGCCGCGCGGATTTAAACTGCCGAAATCGGCTGCTTCTGTGTTATTCACAATCAATAGCAACGTATTCAGTCCACCGATGTGCTTGTCGTGTCGGCCGGGAGAGTAAAAGAGAGACTTGCGGTCCAAAATCCATCAAAGCTGCTTGTACACGCTGAACTCAGGCAAGCCGAGCCGCTGAATGGGCTGATGAAGTTTCCGCCCGAGTACCCGGCATACGCCGGGCCATTGCTGACGCTTTGGCTAGGGATACCTATGGTCCACGATGTCGTGCCGGTCGTAGCGCTAATGGTTCCTGCGTACCCTGCGGCGGCGAAAACAACAGGCACGGCAATCATCCGAAACATCATTAAACATGGCGTCAAAGATAACGTCGTTCGAATCAAGAATTCCTCCTTCTTCCGACCGCGCAAGGCAGCCGGAAGTCTATGTCAGGATTCTCAGCCGCCGATACGGTGTACCACAAGTTTCCAGGGGTACAGAAACGTTTCAAGCTGGCGTTTCAGATGGTTGCGGGGCTTCAGAGTAATGGTACGAACATTACAAAACCGCTGCTCTTTTGCTGTAAACTAAGCAGCGAGGCGCGGTGTCGGATGGGTGAAACAAGTGTCGGAGAAGCGCCTTGGCGGGCGGATTTGGACCAGAAAGAGGAGATCCGCGCCTACCTTGATCAACTCCTCGCCTCGTCGGCCTTCACCGCATCGCGCCGCCGCAGTCAACTACTTCGCTACCTAGTGGAACGCGCCCTCGCAGTTCCAGCCGAGCCCGTCACGGAGTACGGGATTGGCCTCGATGTGTTTCGAAAGCCAGAATCCTTTGACCCTCGAGTCGACGCGACGGTCCGGGTCGAGATGAGCCGGTTGCGGCGAGTGCTGCTGGCGTATTACCAAGGACCGGGGATAGCAGACCCGTGGCGCCTCGAATTGCCGGGCCGGGGTTACGTTCCCGTGATTAAGTGGAACGGCCCTCCCCCCGTCGATCGCCCGGACGGATTCGTAGACGCTCGCCCGAATTGGCGCGGGCTGGGCTGGTGCTTCGTGGCGCTGCTTCTGGTCTTCAGCGCGACAGTGATGCTTCGCCGCTATGCAGGTTCCTGGCATTCTTCGGTTAGCTCGGTAGTCGTCCTGCCCTTCGAGAATCTGACCGGAGATTCGAAAAACGAATACCTGGCGGATGGAATTACCGAACAGCTAACAGACTCGCTCGCCCACGCTCCCGATTTGCGTGTGGTCGCGCGCACCTCGGCTTTTCAGTTTAAGCGCAAAGGGATGGACATCCGGCAGATTGGGAAACAACTGGACGCGGATGCCGTGGTGGAAGGCAGCCTCCGGAATGCTAACGGCCATTATCAACTCACGGTACAGGTGGACAGGAGCCGGGATGGATATCACATCCGTTCGCAGACGCTGGAGGGTGGCACCCAGGAACTGGCGCGGCTAGAAGCGGAAATGACTCCGATCGTGTTGACCGCTTTGCGTCCCGGTGGAGAACAGGGGCCAGTGCGAAAGCCCATCGATCCCGAAGCCTATAACCTGTTCCTCCAGGCCCGAGCGCTCCGCGGAGATCCTTCGCAAGACGCGTTTGACCGATCGGTCACGCTGCTGAACAAAGCCGTTGAACTCGACCCGACGTACGCCGATGCATATGCGGCGCTGGCGGGTGTGTATGGCGCAGAGGCCACAGACGTGGCAAGCGAGCCCAAACCGTATGCCGAAAAGGCCATCGCCGCAGCCGATATGGCGCTGCGACTCGATCCTCAATCGGCGCCAGCTTATGCGGCCAAAGGCATGGTGGACAGCTTGGTCTTCCTGAGCTGGCGGCGCGGCGAAGATGAGCTTCGGAAGGCGCTGGGGCTGATGCCGCAGAACGCATCTATCCACAACCGCCTGGGGGTTGTGTTAATGGCGGAGGGCCGTTTTGAAGAGGCAATTGCGGAAGAGCGCACAACTGTGAAGCTGGACCCGCTTGCGACGGCTGGAGCCACTTTGGGCTTGGCGTACTATATGGCCCGGCAATACGATCAGGCTCTGCACGAATTTCTCCAAGTGCGAGATCTGCATCCCGGCATAGCGGTGATTCACACGTTTATCGGATCGGCCTGGGAAGGCAAGGGCGACTACCAGAAAGCAATGCAGGAATATCAACTCGCGCTGCCCAAAGTGCCTGGCGCTAAGGCTTACATCGCGCATTTGCTTGCCGTTACGGGCAAGGAGGACGAGGCGCGTAAGCTGGCGGCCGAACTCGAACGGCCAGAATCAGGAGAAGCGCCGAACGGATTTGATCTTGCCTGTGTTTATGGAGCGCTTGGCGAACGCGACCGGGCATTTTACTGGCTAGGCCAGGCATCCAAGAACAGCGAGCTTTGGTTTGTCAAGGTGCATCCGATGCTCGATCCGTTGAGGCGTGATCCGCGCTTCGCGCAGTTTTTGAGGAAAGCCGGATTTCCGTCCTAATTCGCATCTTGCGATAAACTGAAATTTCCCTCCTGTTTTTCTCCCAATGATTTCAGTTAGCAATGTCAGTATGCGCTATGGCGGCAAGATCCTGTTCGAAGACGTTACGACAACGTTTTCGCCTGGCCGCCGCTACGGTTTGACGGGTCCGAATGGCGCCGGCAAATCAACATTCATGAAGCTTCTTTCCGGTGAGCTGGAGCCACAAAAAGGGACCGTCGTCCGGCCGCGCAAAATAGGTGTCTTGCGGCAGGATCAATCGGCTTTCGATGAACGTCGTGTCATCGATACCGTGATCATGGGCAACATGCCGCTTTGGAAAGCGCTGGAAGAACGCGAGCAGCTCTACGGCCAAGCGGAGTTGACCGATGAAGACGGCATGCGCCTCGGTGAGCTGGAAGGCATCGTAGCCGAAGAAGACGGATACACGGCAGAGAGCGATGCGGCCGTGCTGCTGGACGGCCTCGATATTCCAGAGCCGTTTCATAACCGCTTGATGGGTGAACTGCAGGGCGGGCAGAAGGTTCGCGTTTTGCTGGCGCAAGCGTTATACGGCCATCCGGAAGCGCTGCTGCTGGATGAGCCGACGAACTATCTCGATCTGGAATCAATTCACTGGCTGCAAAATTTTCTGACCCATTACGATGGCACGCTCATCGTGATTTCGCACGACCGCCATTTTCTGAACAGCGTTTGCACGCATACGGCAGATATCGATTACCAGACCATCATCACGTACCCGGGCGGATACGACGATATGGTGCTGCAGAAGACGCAGATCCGGACGCGCATCGAAGCGGAGAATGCGCAGCGTGAAAAAAAGATTGCGCAGTTGAACGAATTCATTGCGCGCTTTTCGGCCGGTACGCGCGCGAGCCAGGTTACTTCGAGAAAGAAAGAAGTAGAACGGCTGCAGACGGCCGAGCTGGCGCGATCGAACATTCAACGCCCGTTCATACGATTCGAAATGAAGCGCCCTTCGGGACGCCATGCGCTCGAATTCAAGAACGTCAGCAAGGGCTATGGCGATCATCCGGTGATCCGGGATTTTTCGGCCTCGCTGCAGCGCGGTGAAAAAGTGGCTCTGATGGGCCGCAACGGGGCGGGGAAGACGACTCTGTTGAAAGCGCTGCTGGCGAATGCACCAGGCGTAGACGATCCGGATACGGGCCTGGATTCCGGTGTCGTGAATTGGGGCCACGAGGTACAGGTGGGCTATTTTGCGCAGGATCACCGCGCCGGAATTCGTAATGGAACAACGGTCGAAGAATGGCTGCACGAATGGGACCCGCAGGCCGCCAAAGAGGAAATTAGAGGCCTGCTCGGCCAAATGCTGTTTCGCGGTGAAGAAGGCGTCAAGCCGACGGAGGCTTTATCGGGCGGCGAGGCGGCGCGCTTGATCTTCTGCAAATTGATGCTGCAAAAGCCGAATTTCCTCGTCTTCGACGAACCGACGAATCACCTGGATCTGGAATCGATCAACGCGCTGAATATTGCTCTTCAGAAATATGAGGGCACGGTTCTGCTGGTCACGCACGACGAAGATCTGGTGGATGAAGTCGCCACCCGCATCTGGCACTTCGACCATGGCCGGATCGAAGACTTTCCGGGAACCTACGAAGAATATTCGGCGGCCGCGACGGCCAGGTAATCGCGTAAATTCTATCTGGAGACCGGCGCCAGCATCCGGCTCTCGATCCATTCGTAGGTTTTCGCCACGCCGGTTTGGAGCGGCGTAGAGGGCTCCCAATTAAAATAACTCCGGATTTTGGTGTTATCGCTGTTGCGGCCGTTGACACCTTTCGGCGCAGAAAGATTGTAGACCCGTTTGAGCTTCACGCCGGCAATTCCCTCGACGATGTCGACGAGCTGATTGATAGAAACAAGTTCACTGCTTCCGATGTTCAGCGGCTCGCGAACATCGCTCCCCATCAGCAGATGAATGCCGGTAAGGCAATCGTCGATATAGGTGAAGCTGCGCGTTTGGCGGCCATCGCCCCATATCTCGATTTCGCGCCTGGCATTCGCTTTGGCCTGAATCACTTTTCTGCAAATTGCGGCGGGCGCTTTTTCCCGTCCTCCATCGAAGGTGCCGTGCGGGCCATAAACGTTATGAAAGCGGCCGATGCGGCATTCAAGCCCGAAATCCTCTTGAAAGTGGCGGCACATGCGTTCGCTAAATAGCTTTTCCCAACCGTAGCCGTCTTCCGGCATGGCGGGATAAGCATCTTCTTCCTTGAGCGGAGTGACGTCAGCGCTGGTCTGCTTTTCGGCGTTGTAGACGCAGGCCGAAGAGGCAAAAAAGAAGCGCTCCACGCCGGCATCGCGGGATGCAAGCAGCAGGTGAGTATTGATCAAAACACTGAGCATGCAGAGTGCTTTGTTGTTTTCGATAAAGCCCATACCGCCCATATCTGCGGCAAAGTTATATACGAGACCGGCGCCTGCAACGACTGTTTCGCAGGCAGATCTGTCCTGTAAATCGAGTACGAGATTTTCAACGCCTGCATGGATCTGATGCCATTCGGCAAGCGGCTTGATATCGACCGCGCGCAGGGAGCGGACATTTTGCTCGATGAGGGAGCGCGTCAGATGGCCGCCTATAAAACCGCCGGCGCCACAGACGACTACTTTTTTATTGGCCAGATGCAAAGTGAAGGGCGTTTAAAGCCGTGTAAAACACTACTACCATAAGCAGAAACACCACTGCTTCCGCTGTCCGGATCCGCCATTTGCCGGCTGACGTCCGGGCCGTTTCCTGCTTTTGGGACTTACGGCGTCTGCGCCTGGGTTTGGTTGCGAACTTTTCTCCCGGCACAAGCGGGTAATGGAAAATCTTGCGGCACTCGCGGCAGCGGTATCGCTGCAGCCCCTGCCACCGGTAAACAAACTCCCAAAATGGAGTGTTAAAGGAAACTCGTACGTTCTCACTGGCACAAACTGGGCATTCGAGCACTTGAAAAAGGCCTCACGGAGAGAGTTTTCTTATTTCTTTTCGTGCGCGGAGGCGTTTTCCTTCAGTGATACTGAGCGAAGCGTAACCGATCCCGTGGCGAGAGTGCTGCCCACCGGCCGGCTATATTGCAATATCAATACCCCGAAATGCGAGCTTGCATCGGTACGGAAACGCCATTCCGATGCCGAGAATAGATCCTCACTGTGAATGCCGCCGCTGCCCGCATCGCCTGCAAGTAGAAGATGCCATTCGAGGCCACTGGGGGCGGACGTCCCATCGTGTTCATCCTGCCAGCTCAGGTAGTAGTCTGTCGCGGGCTGAAGGGGAATGAACTGCCGTAACACAGGCGCGTTCTCCGGTTCGGCGCCATTGAATGAGATCCGGAGTGTACCCTCGTCCGGGTTCTGCGCGACAGAAATCCCGTTTATGTTCTGTGGCGCCCAATCGAATCCATATCCGAAGAATGGATGGTGAAAATCTCCGTTTGTGAGGGGGTGCTGTTCGGTTGCGGGTGAATAAGGCAGCCAATGCGCGCTGCAAAGTGTTTTCCAGATCTCGAGGGCCGGTTCTATCCGGCCGGCGATCAGCAAATGGTCTTCAAGCGGGCCAATCAGATCGTCGCGTCCGTAAGCATGAGCATCGCGGGGCGCCACCACAGCGGTCAGGCGCTGGATAACGGGAGGGATCGCGCTGTACTGATTCAGCTTGGCGAGATACAGGGCGTATTGGACGAGAATACTGGGCCGGTTCGGAATGAATGCGGACAGTTTGGCCGCATCCTGGCTCATAAGCCACATCTGGGCGAAAACCGGTTCAGCAGAATAGGGTGTAATTTCCAGGGTTGCTTTGGACCAGCGGAAAAAATCGGCCGGCCGCTGCTGCCGGAAGTAGAAATTCGCCAGCGTCCATTTAGGGCGGAACATCTTGTCGATTTCAGCGGCGCGAAGATAATAGGGCTCAGCCGATTGAGCATCTCCGCGCTCCAGTTCCGCCTGCATCCCGAGCTGAATCCACGAGTCCACATCGAAGGGATTCAGCGCTACCGCGGTTTTTAGAAGCTCCTCTTTCCGTGCAGGCTGCCAGGCGGCGAGACGGGAGGCATAGGACGCGTTAAACGGGACAAGAGAGTAGGCTGCCGGGACGGATGTGGCCGTATCTTGGGCGTAGAGATAGGACGCCCGCGCGAACACGAGGCAGTAGTAAGCGGCGGCAACCAGACAAGCTGCCAGAGCGATGCGCGCAGCAAGAGCGGCTCCTCTGTTGAGCTGATACGTCATCGGAGGCCGGCGGTCAGCAGAACTGCGGCTTGCGCCTCGCACGACAAACCTTCGCCGACCGGGCCGACTTTCTCACCGGTCTTAAACTTGACGCTGACGCAATCGAGCGGCAGGCTGGCGGCGCGCGCGAGACTTTCGCGAATAGCAGTTCGAAATTCCTTTAGCTTAGGGCGCTCGATGAGAATCGTCGAATCGATGTTCGCGACGCTGTAGCCGCGGCTCGCGGCCAGCTCCAGGGCATGCTGCAGGAATTGAATGCTTCCGGCATCTTTCCACTCCGGCGCGGTATCGGGGAAGTGCATTCCGATGTCGCCCAAGGCGAGCGCGCCCAGCACGGCATCGGTTACGGCGTGAAACAGTACGTCGGCATCAGAATGCCCGCTCAGGCCCATTTCACTCGGAATCTGAATACCGCCCAGGATAAGTGGCCGGCCAGGTATGAGCCGGTGAGTATCCCAGCCCTGACCGACGCGAACAGGAGGATTGGCCGGCGCCATTGTCAACTGATGCCGACCGGAGATGTCTCGAGCGACAGGTAAAGCCGCGCCAGTTCCATGTCGCTTGGCTTGGTGATCTTGATATTCCGGTCTGTTCCCAATACGACCGAGACTTCCGTTTGTTCCAGGCGCTCGACGAGCGAAGACTCGTCGGTGCCGGTGAATAAATCTTCGCGAGCCTTTTCAAAAGCGCGGCGCAGAAGATCGAGCCGGAAGACCTGCGGAGTCTGCGTCAGGACGAGCCGCTCGCGCGGCAGCGTCGCCCGCACCTTGTTGCGATGGACCTGCTTCACGGTATCGACCGGCACAATTCCAACGATCGCCGCGCCTGTTGCGGCTGCTTCGCGGATCACCTTCTCGATAATTTCGCGTTCGACGAACGGCCGGACCGCATCGTGCACCGCCACAAGCTCCGTATCTTCGCTCACGTGCGCCAAGGCGTTCTCAACCGATTGCTGCCGGCTCTCGCCGCCCAAAACGGTTCGAACGTTCTGGCCGGGCAGTTCTTTTCTAAAAAGATCGTTGGCCCATGCCTCGTCCTCCTCGCGCAGCGCCACGATAGTCTCATTCACCAGTGCAGAATTGGCAAATTTCCGAAGCGTGTGAATGATGATCGGTGAATTGTTCAGCAGCATGAACTGCTTTCTGCTGATTCCGGCCTTTTCCGGCGCGCTCCGGCCCATGCGCGTGCCCAAGCCGGCCGCCGGAATAATGAGGGAGACTTTCATGGAATTGAAAACGGGCGGAAAACTGCGCCTTGGCGCAACTCCCCTCGAACCTACATCATAGAGGAGTCAGGCGGCTGCGATGTTGGTTCAGCAGGCCGTTGGCTAAAATGGAGGGACGGTTGTCACCCCGCCAGTTATACCGCGGTAATTAATGATTGATTTATTCAGGGACACTTATCGGTATCGGGAACTCATCTGGGCGCTAGCCTTGAAGGAATTGAAAATCCGGTACAAACGGTCATTTCTAGGGTTTCTATGGGCTCTGCTGAATCCCCTGCTGCAGATGATTGTTCTGGCCCTGGTGTTTTCTACTGTGATGCGGATCGGAATCGACCATTACGCGGTGTTCTTGATCAGCGTACTGTTGCCCTGGACGTTTTTTGCGCAGTCGCTTTCCTATGCGGCCGATTCGATCGTCGGCAACGCAGATCTGATCAAGAAAGTTCGAATACCGAAGGTGGTTTTTCCGGTAGCGGCCCTGACTTCGAACATCATCAACTTCCTGCTCTCGATGATTTCGCTTGTCTTCATCGTTCTGCTGCTCCGTTATCCGTTCTACGTGACGTGGCTCTATTTGCCGGTTCCATTTCTGGCTTTGGTGCTGCTCACACTAGGGGCGACGTTCTTTTTTGCCGCGCTGAATGTCTATTACCGCGACGTTTCGCATATCCTGCAGATTATTCTTCAGGTCTGGTTCTATGCCACGCCCATTATTTATCCCATCGAGATGTTTGGAAAATACCAGTGGATATTTAAGTTGAACCCGTTGATTTTCGCGCTGAATGGCTTCCGAATGGGAGTTTACGCCGGCGGATTGCCCACAGGGAAGTCCATCGCTGCTTCCTTTGTCTGCGGGATCGGTGCGCTTGTGATTGGCTACGCCATCTTTCGTAAGAAGCAGGATCAGTTTGTCTATTACGTCTGACGGCATGCCGGACAACTCCATCGTTATCGACGTTGAGAATGTGACGCAGCGCTTCCGCGTCTATCAGGAGCGGCCCGATAGCATCCGCGCGCTATTTGCGAAATTCTTTCGCTATGAGATCCAGGTCCACGACTTTGACGCGGTAAAGGATGTGTCGTTCCATGTCGGGAAAGGCGAGATGGTCGGCATTGTCGGGCGCAACGGTTCGGGCAAGAGCACGCTGCTCAAGGTAGTGGCCGGCGTGTATCGTCCAACACTAGGGCGCGTGACCGTCCGCGGGACGATTGCACCCATGATCGAATTGGGCGCGGGCTTTCACTCCGAATTGACCGGGCGCGAAAACGTGCTCATGAATGGCCTTCTGCTCGGCTACTCGAAGCGGGAGATGAAGGAACGCGAACAGAAGATCATCGAGTTTGCCGAGATCGGAGATTTCATTGATGCGCCGGTGAAGCAGTACTCATCCGGCATGTACATGCGCCTGGCGTTTGCGGTCGCGATTGAAGTAGATCCCGACATTTTGCTGGTCGACGAAATTTTGTCGGTCGGCGACATGGGATTTCAGGAGAAATGCTTTGAGCGCTTGCGCCGGTTTCGCGAAGCAAGGAAGACCATTCTGTTCGTGACGCATAACGTGAAAGATGTCGAGGAGTATTGCGACCGGGCCATTCTACTCGACCAGGGCCGCGTGCTTCTGGACGGCAAGCCGCACGAGGTGATTGAGATGTACAGCGCGATTACCGCGGCATCCCATCCTCACGAGGAAGTATTGGAGCCGGCCGTCGGGCAGTAGCTGGCGGAAAGGGTGGGATTCGAACCCACGAACGAGTTCCCCCGTTGCCGGTTTTCAAGACCGGTGCCTTCAACCACTCGGCCACCTTTCCGCACGAATCATTGCCCTTCTGAATGGGGCCCTGCTGAATGGGCCGGGGCTCATCGCTCTTCGATCTTAGCAACCAAAAAGCCGATCCTTTGCGGGATGCGGCATCCCGGCGCCAAGGGATACCGCATTAAAGCTACGTGAACCAGGCACCCTTTGTAGCCCCAGCCGCGTTGTATAGGCAGGAGTTGCAAATGAAAAACAAATTTGCTTTCGCATTAGCCGGCTTGCTGGCGATCTCCACGGCTGCATTCGCCGCCGATGGACGAGATCACGGATATCGAGGCGGTGATTACCGGGGCGGCGGCTATCACGACCATGATCGCGGTTGGGATC
>JAJPJN010000099.1 GCA_021324185.1 Terriglobia bacterium
CAGCTCCACTTTGCCAAAAAGAGCGACGCGCACATCAGGCAGCAAAGATTCGGCATAGCGCTCGCCATGAAACCAGCGACCTAAAAGCTTTGCACCGCTGCCATCCTCGAAAACCGCTTCGAACAATCCGGAGGGCCCTCGCCGGAATCGCGCTAGTTTAGCGCTGGCAACCCGCGCCAGCACGACCGCCTTTTCTCCCGGCGCCAGCTGCGCAATAGCCTTCACGTTGCGCCGGTCCTCGTAACGAAACGGTGCGTAGTAGAGCAGGTCGGCTACCGTCGAAAGCCCCTTTGCCGCCAGCATCTGGCCCCGAGCCGGGCCGATCCCTTTCACATATTGCAGTGGAGTAGCGAGATCCAATTCTTAAGCCTAACGTCACCCGATCGACCGGCAGGATTTCCCCTTTTCTTTGCCATTGCCGATTCCGCTGGACCCAAACCCTGGTGAAACTCGTATCCGTTGCTAGACTGAACATGACGCCTCTTGTGAGCACTTCCACTACCGTCACTCCCGGTTTTGACGAATCCGCGCTGGTCGCGCGCGCCAAGGCCGGCGATGCTGCCGCTTTTTCCGAGCTCGTCAGCCACTATGACCGGCGCGTCTTCCGGATGGCCAAGCAGATCACTCAGAACGATGAGGATGCCGAAGATGTCCTTCAGGAAACTTTTCTGAAGGCCTTTACCCACCTCGATAACTTCCAGGGCAACTCCAAGTTCTACACTTGGCTGGTCAGAATCGCCGTAAATGAAGCGCTAATGAAGCTGCGCAAGCGCCGTTCCGACCGGACGGTCCCCTTGGACGAGCCGATTGATACCGGTGAAGACGAAATGGTCCGGGAAATCGCGGTCTGGGACGAAAATCCCGAGGACAGCTACTCCCGCGAAGAGCTGGCCGAAATTTTAGACCAGGCAATTCAAAGTTTGAAGCCCGCTTACCGAACCGTTTTTATTCTGAGAGACATCGAAGAATTGTCAATAGAGGAGACGGCAGAAGCATTGGGTTTGTCAATTTCGGCGGTGAAGAGCCGGTTATTACGTGCAAGATTGCAGCTTCGCGAAAAGCTCACCCGGCTGTTCAAGCGGAAAGGGGATGACGCGTTTGCTTACCTGTAAACAGTTTCTCCAGGAGCTAAACGATTACCTCGACGATACTCTTGATCCCAAGCTCAAAAGTGAACTGCAGAAGCACGTTAACGAGTGCCCCAACTGTTGGGTCGTCTGTGATACCACCCAAAAGACGCTAAAGGTGTTCAAAGGCATGGAGCCTAAGCCGATTCCGGAACACGTGCAGACCAAGCTGATGCAAGCCTTGGAAAGACGCCTGAAGGACAAAGGCTGCGGCGGAGGCAAAATAGACGTCTAGGCGCCCGCTTGCGGCCTCAATTATCTATTCCGTGTCCTAAGCTTTAACCTTACTCTTCCAAAATCGCAGTCTGATAGCGCCTAAGTGTAAGTAAACACGTCCGGCCGTGGTTGGCCCCCAACGCGCCTCTCTAGATACGTCTCTCCGAAGCAAAGGAGAGATCGGAAAACAAATTCCGAAATTTACTAGGAGGCTCATATGAAAAGCCAATTTGTACCTTTAGTTCTGACCGCAGGGCTCGTGACGCTCGGGAGCCTCACTCTCAGCGCTCAGAACCAAGTTGAAACCGCGAAGATTCCATTCGCGTTTCAGGCGAACCACACCGCGCTCGAGGCCGGCGATTACAAAGTAGAGCAGCTCAACAACGGCGGTACCTTCCAACTGATGAGCAGCAACGGACACTCCATCTTTGTCTCGGTGCCCGCCAAAGTGGAAGGAACGCGGAACACCGATCCACATCTGACATTTGCCTGCTACCAGGGCAATTGCGTGTTGTCGCAGATCTGGCTGCCGGGCGGAGATGGTTATGTACGTTCGGATTCTGCCGTTAGCCATGATTTACAGCGCAAAATCGGCATGGCATCAATGATTTCTATCCGGCTCACCCACTAAGCAACGATTGCTCCACGCTTATGGCCAGCGACTCCTAAAAGGTCGCTGGCCTTTTTTTGCGCCTTAATTATCACCACGGTACCTGCTCGGAAGCGTCCAGAATGAAACACGTATTGCCTGTTCCGTGTTGCCAGAAATTCGAATGCATCGGCACGCGCCCGCCGGCGTTGGCGGAACTGAAACTGGCGCATATCTCATACCGGTTTCCGCGTTGCGGATGATACTCGTAGGGTCTTCGGGTGACCGGGTCCGCAGCGATATCCGCCGGCAGTTCCCCGCTGCGGATCAACATTTCGAGATTCGCGGGGACGGTCGCCTGTGGGTCTCGCATGGCCGCACGGTGATGCCAGATATTCACAGCCACCGCAATCGTGTGCAGATTGTCGACACGCGTTCTGTCGGCTTCTATGGTCCGCTGCTGCGTGGGTGTACCAGCGACTCCCAAACCGATACAGAATGCCGCGATAACCGCTGCCGTCGAGGCAATCGCAAAGATTCGATTGCGAATTCGTGCGCCGGTAACGCTCGCCGCCCTTGTCCAGCGCAACGCACTCAGATAATACGCGAAGATGGCCGCGCAGATGATCATCACCGTTGCAGACTTCAAAACAAAGCGCAGAGTGATCTCACCGGTCAACAAATAATCCAGGAACCAGATCAGATCGCAGATCATCGCGCCTGCAGTGCCTAACAGGGCAATGTAAGTGAGCCATTTGCGCACGCCCGATTGCAGGCGCTCCGGATACTTCGCCGCCTCTTTCACGGTCAGAGCCGTCACAAGCAGGTAAATCGGAAATGCCACCGCGATGCGAGCCAGTTCCCATGTGACAGAGGCGCGTAGATCAAAAACGACGCCGCGGCTGATAGGGTCCGGAACCCAGTGGTTAATCAGGTCGAAGATCAGGCCGCCCAGCGATGTCGCCCAGGTTGCCAGTGTCGAAAACGATAGCAGATATAAAAATGCATCGCGCGCTGATTCGCCCGTTCCGCTGCGCACCGGGATCGAAACTCCCGTTGCTGCCTGCCAGTATTGCGCGAGCGTTTCGTAGACCTCGTTGGCCGGCCATCCCTGCCGGATCAATAGGGTGGAAAGAAACTCGTCTGAGGCTCCTTTGCTCTTTGCCGCTTCTACGAATTCTTTCAGCTTGCTCGAAGCTTGAGATTGCATTGTGCTGCTCCTTTTACGGATTTCATTAGCATGCAGCCAGCCTGTTACGCCCCACAGTAAAATCAAAGACTTACTCGTCCGGCCGATGAAATGGATGTCAGTCAATGCCCGGCAAAGTACAAGAAGTGTACATCACCCTTCCGGAACGCCCGCTTTCCGGAATACGTTAAGCGAAGCTTCGAGTCCCATCCTCGCGGCCTCTTCCGGCGTTTTGTCCTTCAGGCGCCCGAAGACTTCCACGCTCAGCGCATCCGTATAGCCGATCTTCTGCAGCGCTTGCAAGAAGCCCACCAGGTTTATGACTCCTTCGCCGGGCAGCAGGCGCTGATTATCACGAATCTGCTCTGGCGGCAGATCCGGCGCATCGTTGAAGTGAACATGCACGATTCGCTCGCGGCCTGCCCTGATGATGTCGTGCGTTGTTGCTCCGGCATGGCGCCAATGCCAGGAATCGAGAAGCAGCCCGACGTTGGGCCCGCACTCTTCGGCGAATTGCAACATCTCGTTCATGCGCCAGATAAATTCGTACTGGAACCGCTTCCGGAATTGCAAAGGGCCGAGGAACTCTAAACCGAGCCGCACGTTGTATTCGGCCAAAACCCGCGCGCTCTCCGTAAACCGTTGCTTGTATATACGTCGCAGCTCGTCTTTCGGAGTATCGCTCGAAGCCATGATGTAAGTAACCATCCGCGGGCAATGGATCTGCGCGGCAAAACGTGCCGAATCGCTCAGCTTCGCCAGATCAGCTCCGAACGTCGCGTCGTCCTTCCGGAAATTCACCGGAAAATCGAAGGCGGCCGGTTTAAGCTTCAGTTGACTGAGCAATTCATTCGTCGCTGTTGCACCCTCTCGCATGGCCGCCTGAAGCATGATATCGGTTCCAGGAAAACCGGCCTTTGCTGCCAGACGCGCAAACTCCGGCCAGGGAACACGATTGTCGATCAACTCGCTATTCAGTGACAGGAACATCCGCCTGTCTGCCTCACGCGCAATAGCTACAGCAGGCGCGCAGGCGAGAAGCTTACAGACGGCGCGGCGTGTCAGCAGATCTGTCAATTGCCGCGCCGTCCAGGCGCCAGATAGGAGGAACAGCACGGCGTCTGCACCGGCTTGAACTCCATCAATTCCACGCGCGTGTCGTTCGGGTCGTACAGATTGAGTTGCCATTTGCCGTCGCGGCCGACTTTCGGTGGCTGCGGCGGCGTGTAGCCGCGGCTCAATACAGTTTGATACGCTGGCTGAATACTGGGCACGCCAAGCGCCAAATGATGCATGACGCCAAGCTGCTTTGGCGACGGGTTATGCACATTCAACATGTACTCGAGCCAGTCCGTTCCATCCGGCACGCGCATGTCAACCCAATCTGTTTCCGTGTCCGTTCTGCCGCCGTACCACATCAGTTGAAAGCCCAGAATGTCGCGATAAAACCGATCGGCGGCATCCCGGTCATGAATAGTCACGCCGACATGGATCATGTGCTGCGAAACCCGTCCAACCGGCATCAGCTTTCCGAAATGGCTGCTATGCAGTGAACCCGGCATATATTGCACGAACTCGATATCGTGTCCTTCCGGATCTTTGATCATCATGCTGATGTTCTTGTCTAAGCCAGGCTTCACCGCCGGCGGCACTTTGACACCCTTTGCGTCGAGATAGTCTCGAAGCTGTTGAATGTTGGTTGTTTCGAACGCGAAATGCGTCATGCGGTCGTCATTCAGATTCGCCAGCGTCGGGTAAATCTCGATGTACTGGTGATCGTTGACCTTGTAATAATTCAGCATCAGACCGCCGGTTGGCTTATCGAGGCTGAAGTGATCGAAGCCGAGCACGTGGCCGTAGAAATTGTCCGCTGCTGCCAGATCGCTTACTCGCAAACCAATGTGAGCAATGCCGATTATCGGGGGGCGCTGCGGCGCAGGCGAAGGCGTTTGCGCCGTTGCGGCAGCCACAACGGCAACTAACCAAACAAATGCAGCCCAGCAGTAGCGCATATTTACGCGGCGGGTTCCGGCCGCTTCGTGTTTCGGAATATTTTCGTCAGCGCGGCCACGGCCCTGTCCACATCCTGTTCAGTCATGATATATGGCGGTAAGAGCCGTAGCACCGTATCGTGAGTGCAGTTGAAAAGCAAGCCCTCCCTGATGCCATCCAGCACCAGTTGTTTGCACGGAAAATCAAGCTCCACGCCGATCATCAGCCCCTGGCCGCGCACCTCTTTAATGAATCCGAACTGTTGCATCATCTCCGTCAGTTTCATGCGGAAGTAGACGCCAACGGAATTGATCGAGGGCAGCAGTTCTTCCAGGATGTCGAAAAACTCGAGCGCCACACGGCACGCCAGCGGACCGCCACCATAGGTCGAGCCATGCATGCCCGGTTTCAAAGTCGCCGCGGCTTTCTCATTCGCAACGATGACGCCGAGCGGAATTCCGCAGGCCATCGGCTTGGCTGCGATCACAATGTCCGGCACCACCGCCGGCTCGAAAAGCTGATAGGCGAAATAAGATCCTGGACGACCGACGCCGCACTGAATCTCGTCAAACACAAGCAGCGCCTCATAGCGGTCCGCGAGTTCACGTGCTTTGCGCGCGAATGCTTCGGAAACCGGCAGTATCCCGCCCTCGCCTTGAATCACTTCAATCACAATGCCTGCCGTGTTTTCATTCACGGCAGCTTCGAGCGCGGCCGCATCATTCCGGGCGACAAATTGGGCGCCCGGAAGCAACGGCTCAAAATCGCGCCGGTATTTGGGCTGGCCCGTGATCGAAAGCGCTCCCAGCGTCCGGCCGTGAAACGAATTGTCGAGCGAAACGATGTTCGTCTTTTCGCGCCGAATCGTATTGCCATGCGCGCGTACCATCTTGAGCGCGCCTTCCATAGCCTCGGTCCCGGAGTTGCAAAAGAAGCAGCGGTTTAATCCGCTGATTTTCGCCAGCCGCTCGGCTAAGCGTCCCTGATATTCGTGATAGTAAAGATTCGAAGAATGCAGCAGCAGGCCAGCCTGCTGCCGGATCACTTTCGTGATGCGTGGATGTGCATAGCCAAGGGAGTTGACGCCAATCCCGCTGATCAGGTCGAGATAACGGTTGCCTTCGAGATCGTAAAGATAACAACCTTTTCCGCGGTGCAACGCCAATGGATAGCGCGCATAATTCTGCACCAGGTAGGTGCGCTCGAGAGCAACAATCTCATCGAAAGCGGAAGATACCTCGGGCTCTGGAGTAACAGTGGCTGCCATAGACTCCATGATACGGAGTGCTCGCCTCTAACGGCGATCCAGCACGTAATCGAAATTGATGAGGCCGTTGCGGTAATCGAGCGAAAGCCGAAACATGACCAGCACTGGAAACCCCAGAATGCCATCCATGCGCACCGGTTGGTGCTCGGGACTGTTGTTTAGATTAAACGATGTCAGCCCCAGGTTGCGTTGCCGGAACCGCGCAAATTGCAGCTCGGCTTTATCGGCCTCAAACACCTGGCTAACAGAGCCCGAAACGCCTGTGACGTGCATACGTTCATCGCGAGAAATTTTGCTGGTCAGGCGCGCAAATGTGGAATCGATGGCGGATAAACTGGAGCCTGTATCCAGCAGGAACAGGCCCGTTGATTTTTGGTTGACTTTCGTCGAGATGTAAAGATGATGTCCGAACCGGAACACGGGCGTGAAACCGGCCTCGGTCGGCAAGGGATCGCGATCGTAGCCTTGCGGATTCGGCGGCCGGTCCGGCAAAGGCAAGAGATGCAACGTGTGCCTCTGAAAATCGATGGTGACGATATAGTCTGAAAAAACATCTGTGCCGATTAGGCCATCTTCTGCTGCGGCGACGCCTTTCTTTCCCTCCGTCGCCCCTAACATGCACGTCTTGTACTTCAGCTTTTCGATTGCACAGGATTCGGCTATAGCGAAGAATGCGCCTCTCGCGCCTTTGTCCCCAATGCCTCTCACTTCCGTGGAGCCCAAATGACTTAAGCCGGCCTTATCGACGGCTGCTTGCGTGAGCAGAATCCCGCTGGCTCCTGTATCGAGCACAAGGCTCAGCGGCTTGCCGCCTTCAATCGAAACCTTCAGCACCTGTCCGATAAGCCTCGGACCGTCTTGCAGATTGTGAATGGGAATGGTTACTTCTTCACGCGGTCCATCGAGTTCAAAGATCTTCCGGCCGTTCAGTTCTTGTCTCACTTCGGAAGTGTTTTGTTGCATCTGCTGCGCGCGCTTGAAAAACCAGGGATGTGTCCTGATGAAGTCGGGCAAAAATTCTTCGCGTTTTTGCCCTACCAGATAACGCGAAAAGGCAAGAGAGATTAACGCATCGTCAGGGTCGAGCTGATGCGCCCGCATACAGAGCAAGCGAGCAGTTCGATACATCGACGATGCATACGCTATCTCGTAAACGCCGTAAGTGGCCCGCGCATTTTCCCCGTTCACCTTCAGGGCTGCGTTAAACAAAGCCGCTGCCTGCGGCATATCGCCCATGTAGAAGGCAAATTCACCACGCGCGGCCAGCACATCCGCTGACTGCGGAAAGTTCTGCGCATCTTCATCGGCCGCATCCGCCGCTTCATCCACGCGGCCCTCATAGACCAGAGCCGACAAAAGCTCCGCTTGCAGGACTGCATCTTTTGGACTTTTCGCAACTGACTGCTGCAGCAGAGGAATAGCGCGTACATAATCGCCGCTCTTGAAGATAGCCGCCGGATCTGAAGGCTCATCGCGGTGCGCCAATAAAGGGAGCGCCAGCAGCAATAAGTAGGCCGATCGATACATAATTGACGTTACTGTAATAGGTGTAACATCCAACGATCGGCGGATGATAGAGGCGGCGAGCTGCGCTGCGGCTGCGCGCGGATAAAGGCCCGCCGTCCTAATCCCGCGGCCGAGTGATGGCTACGATCTGAACGCCATTAACAGGGGCGCGATATTGACTGTCGCTGGAACCGCCGTGGACTGCCAGAAGCGTGAAGCTACTGCCCCGGCAACCCGGAAACAGCACGTAATTGCCTGCGGAACCGCCAGACGCCTGAATGAATGTGCCGCTGAAATCGTTGTTGGCCGCATCGAGTCCGGTAATTACAGGCGAGGTTTGCGCCGCGCAGCCGCCGGTCAGATAGGAAAGCTGGTAGTTCGCTTCACGCGATGCGGATCCATTTCCGCCGTCGA
Source organism: Terriglobia bacterium (assembly GCA_021324185.1). Taxonomy (GTDB): domain Bacteria; phylum Acidobacteriota; class Terriglobia; order Bryobacterales; family Bryobacteraceae; genus Bog-105. Next base: position 8,301 of record JAJPJN010000099.1, read on the forward strand.
AATAAACGTAAACATCATAAGACCGGTAGGGAATGCCCCTTATCTGGATCTGAGCAGGCACGGTATTGGAAGTGTCCTGATAGCCTTTCATCATTCGGAAATTGCCGGGCTGGTCCGGGATGCCCGTGTAATACATGTCCGGCGACGTCCATGTCGCGGCGGCGGAGGTCGCCACACCGTTCTGATTCACAAGGCCGGTCAGCTCGCCGGAATTTCCGTAAGTGCCATTCCAGTTCTGGCGCGGGACAACGCCGGCGATTTCTGTTGGTCCCATCGGCGTCACGTTATAGTTTCCAAGATCTATGGAGATGCTATCGCCGTATTGCACGCTGCGGGAGCTGTAATCTACGACTGTTATGTCGATCGGAGCCGAGGTCGAACTTAGTGCCGAATTCGCGGCGATAGCCACGGCTGTAATGGAGTAATTGCCCGCTAGCACGTTACTCCAACCCAGCGTGAACGGGCTTGCGGCAGCAGTCCCGATCATATGGCCATTAGCGAAGAATTGCACTTCAGAAATGGTTCCACTGCGCACGGTCGCATCGGCGGTCAAATTTACGGTGGCGCCGGACATGTATATGGAGTCCGGTAATGGCGTGACCATGGAAACCAGCGGCGGGACGTTGGTAGTTACGCCTGGCCCCTGAGCGGGTTGCATCACCGTCTGCAGCACGCCAAGCAGATTGACCGATGGCGGCGTATTCAACGCGCTGGGAACGGCCGGAGCGTTCCAGTAGGGATTGAGGATGCCGTATGTTTCCTCAGATCCGAAGGTGCGTCCCGTTCCGCGCGCTTCCGTTCCGTTCACGGCCCAATAGGACCAATCGAGGTCGCGCTGGTCCAAATAGTCGCGGAAGCTAGACAGCCAGAAACCGGTGATGCACGATGAGGACGTGTGGCAATTACCGAATTCCCCAACCCATACGGGCGCTGTATACGATTGACCGGGAGTAATGATATACCCCCACGCCGAATCAAGTGCCTGAAAAAGCTGGCTCTCGGTACTAACGCCGTTATGATCGAACGAATAATCGTGCGCGGAATAGACCAGGCGGTTCGGCACGTTCAGCACAACCGGCAAGCTTGCGGCGCCCCTCAGATCAAGAGCGTAGTTGAC
>JAJPJN010000101.1 GCA_021324185.1 Terriglobia bacterium
AGTGCTCGAGCTGGCTTATCAGCGCATCCACGAACAACTGGTCGGGCGGTATGGCGAGCCGCGCATGGAAGACGGCCGGCCGGCGACCTTTTGCGTGATCTCGCTCGGCAAGCTGGGCGGCGAAGAGCTGAATTACAGCTCCGATATCGATCTGATGTTTCTCTACAGCGAAAACGGCGAAACCGCCGGGCCGCATAAGATCACAAACAAGGAGTTTTTCAAGAAAGTCGCCAACCAGCTCACGAATCTGCTTTCGACATACACAGCGGCGGGAATGTGCTATCGGGTCGATCTGCGCCTCCGGCCGGAAGGAACCTTGGGCGACGTCTGCATATCTCTCGCGGCAGCTAAAGAATATTACGCAAAGCGCGCCCGCGACTGGGAACTGCAGATGCTGATCAAAGCGCGCGTCGCGGCCGGCGATAAAGCGGCCGGACAGGCGCTCCTCAATTCCGTGGAGCACGCCATCTATGCCACCACCGTAGATTTCTCTGCTATTGAGACCATGTCCGAAGCGCGCGAGCGCATCGGTGAAAAGATCGCCCGCAGAAAACTGAAGAAGAACGATCTAGATGTCAAACTCACTCCGGGCGGCATTCGCGACATCGAATTTCTTGTTCAATGCATGCAGCGTTTACACGGCAGCCGCGAAGCGTCCGTGCGGTCCGGCAGCACTCTGTTTGCGCTCTCGCGTCTGCACGAAACAGGTCTGCTTTCGGAAACCGAGTGGCGGCGGCTCGGGAACGCCTATCATTTTCTCAGGCACCTGGAACATCGCCTGCAAATCGAAGACGACCGGCAGACCCATACGCTGCCGTCTAATCCGGAAGACCTTGACCGCATTGCGCGTCGCATGCCGGCCGGCGAGCTGCCGGTAAACTCGGAGCTTCCTCCATCCGCGCTCTTGCTCAAAACGTTGAACGAGCATCTGGAAGACGTCCAAGGCATATACGAGCGCATCGTTCACGCGCAACGGCCACTCTATTATTCGCCGGCGAACCATGCCGTATCGCTAACCGAGAGCGTACCCGCACCTGCGAACTCCGCGTCTGCCCCAGTGCCCTTTCCCAAAACATTCGACGCGCTGGCGAAGGCGGCTCCCGGCTTAGTTGGGCGGTTACAGCAGCGCGGCATCTCTCGCTCCCATCAGGCACTCGGAAATTTTCTTGACCGGCTTCAGGAGCAGCCGGCATATCTCGAATTGTTGGATCAACAGCCGCACGTATCGGAAGCCGTAGCCACATTGTTCGAACTGAGCCCGTATTTATCGGAACAACTAACTCGCAGACCGGAATTGCTGGCGGAGCTTCGGCGCGCGATAGAACTTCCCGAGCAAGCTTGGCCATTTGAAGCTTTGGCCGGCCCGCTGAATGACATCGACCGGCTGCGCGAATTTTTCAGGCGCGAGATGTTTCGTATTGAATCCGGCAGCGTGTGTCTTCCCGAATCTGTATTTCACACGCTCGATAGAACGTCCGCCCTAGCCGAATTCCTGATTAATCGCGCTTATCGCATCGCCCGTGAACAGGCCGTTGCGCACGCGCGCGCGCACTCGAGCGCAGACAAACCATTTGCGGAACCGCAGAGCGAGATGATGATCGTCGCCTTGGGCCGGCTCGGGATGCGTGAATTCGACCTCAGTTCGGATGCCGATCTGCTGTTCATCATTCCCGACTCTGAAGCCGCTCGCCAGCGCTTCTGGACACGAGTGACAGAGCATTTGCTGGATATCCTGACCGCGTATTCAGGCACTGGCCCAATTCTTTCGGTCGACACGCGCCTGCGGCCGAATGGCCGCGAGGGCATGCTGGTGCAAACCGAATCGGCCTACGTCGATTATTTTTCTAACAAAGCCGAGGCCTGGGAAGGCATCGCGTACATGAAATCGCGAGCGGTTGCCGGTGACGTCGAACGGGCGACCAACTTTCTCGAAGAATTACAAAAAATCGATTGGCGGCGCTATGGGCAGAGCGGCCGTTCCCGCCATGATCTCCGACAGATGCGTATGCGGCTGCAGAAAGAGCAGGGGCAGACAACGCCGCTCAAAGCGGGTGAAGGCGGCTATTACGATGCCGATTTCATTCTGATGTATCTGCGCCTGAAAGGGGCGGGAATTTTCTTCAAGACACTCAACACGCCGGAACGCATCGACATCGTCGAAAAGATGGGGCACCTGGAACGCGCCGACGCGGAATTTCTGATGCGCGCCACCACGTTTTTCCGCGCGCTGGATCACGCCATTCGCGTGGTCACTGGGCGCGCGGAAGAGAAGTTGCCCGCCGCTCCGCCGGAGCGCGATATGGTGCGGGATCTTGTGCATCGCTGGGCTCCGGACCACCCAACAGCCGAAACATTGGAAGGCGAATTAGACGTATTTCGTAAAAAAATGCGGCGGTTATTTGATTCTGTGTTCGCTGCTTAGGCGGCTACTAATCGCGCGTCTGCGGCGCATGGTTAGTCCGGCCAGAAGCGCGCCCGCGCATGCGAACAGTGTCACTGAGACCGGCTCGGGCACGGGAATCGCGGCAAATACATAAAAGGTATTGACGCTTGCGCCTGGAGTCGCGGCCCCAGTAACGGGGTTGATTGAGAAGATCTGTTCTCCCGAGCCTGTAGACGCAATATCAATGAACTGCCCATTGACAACTGCCCCGAGGCCATTATTCGCATTCAGACCAGTACTCCCAATTAGCGTTCCGGTTCCGGTCGAAAGATCGATTGTGTAAAGGTTACTCGGCGTTGTGTAACTGGTGGTGTAGGCAGTACTTCCAAGAAATCGGATCTGGTTTGCCGAGTTGGATAGCGCACCCGAAAGATTGGTAATGAATGAAACTGCGCCATTTGCCGGATTTATGACGTAAAGCGAAAAGGGACCAGAAGTTGCGTAATTATCGGCATAAAGCGTCCCATTACTGCTAAACGCCATTGTATTAAGTCCAACCGTTTCGACCGCAATATTCGTTATGGCGCCCGTTGACGGATTTATCGTAGCGAACTCCGCAGGCCCGGCGCCAAAGGGCTCCGTGATCGCATAGAGGGTTCCGTTCGGCGCTATCGCCAAGTCGGGAAAGAAAACGTTTTCGGTGGCGATCTGGTTAAAAGCCCCGGTATTCAGGTCGAGAATGCCAAAAGCTGACGACCTGGTAGTGCCGATTTGTCCCGCAGCATACGCAAACGTATCTGCACGAAGGGAGACTGCAGCGCCCAAGCACAGCACGAGCACCGAAACAACGTATAGACACCGATATTTCATACGAGGAAGATTTTATTACCCTGGTCTATCTCTGTAAATAGTTACGAAAGTCCAGTAAGTACCAGAGCCCAGCGGGTCTTCGCTCATGTAACGACCGGAGGCAGGCTGGCACGCGTCAAGCAACTTACTCCAGCCTGTAATTCGGCGCTTCTTTCGTAATGATCACGTCATGGACGTGGCTCTCGCGCAGACCGGCGGATGTCACCCGCAAAAACTTAGCCTTCGCCTGCAGTTCCGGTACGGTTCGGCAGCCGCAATAGCCCATGCCGGCACGTAATCCCCCGACAAGCTGATACGCCAAATCTGCTAGCGGTCCCTTGTACGGCACCCGGCCTTCAATGCCCTCCGGTACCAGCTTGCCATTCGGCCCCTGGCCATATCGGTCTGAGCTGCCCTGCGGCATCGCACCCATCGAGCCCATCCCGCGGTAGCTCTTGAACGTGCGGCCCTGATATAGGATCATCTCGCCAGGGCTCTCATCCGTGCCGGCAAGCAAGCTTCCGATCATCACCGAATCCGCGCCTGCCGCGATGGCCTTCGTAATGTCACCCGAGAACTTCACGCCACCATCGGCAATGAGTGGCACACCGGCCTCGCGAGTCGCTTTGGCGCATTGCGCAATCGCAGTGATCTGCGGAACACCCGCTCCGCTCACAACCCGTGTCGTGCAGATTGATCCCGGCCCAATACCCACCTTCACGCCATCTACTCCGAGCCGGATCAGATCCCGCGCACCTTCATAGGAACCTACATTCCCTGCGAGCAACTGCACTTCCGGCATCGCTGATTTGATCCGCTTGATCGCCTCCATCACTCGCTGGCTATGGCCGTGCGCCGAATCGATCGCGATCACGTCCACTTTCCTCCGGACCAGTTCCTGCGCCCGCTCGAAAAAATCACCGGTGGCGCCGATTGCCGCCGCCGCCCTCAGCCGGCCTTGCGCATCTTTGGCGGCATTCGGATACTTCAGCTTCTTCTGAATGTCCTTAACAGTAATGAGGCCTTTCAGTACGTAATGATCATCCACAACCAGCAATTTCTCTACCCGATGCTGATGCAGTATCTTCTGCGCCTCCTCCAAGGTGGTCCCTACAGGAACGGTAATGAGATTGCGCTTTGTCATTACCTCTGAAATCGGCAGATCATAGCGCGTCTCGAAGCGCAGATCACGATTGGTTAAAATGCCGACCAGTTTGTTTTCCTTTGTTACCGGAATACCCGAAATACGATAGCGCCTCATCACTTCCAGGGCTTCGGAAATTTTCCGTTCCGGTTCGATCGTGATCGGGTCGACAATCATCCCGCTCTCACTGCGCTTCACCCGGTCCACTTCTTCGGCCTGCTTGTCGATCGGCATGTTTCGATGAATCACGCCGATTCCGCCCTGTTGGGCGAGCGCAATCGCCATGTGAGACTCCGTCACCGTGTCCATGGCCGCGCTAATGATCGGAATTCTTAATTCGATCTTTTGTGTTAAACGCGTCGTGGTGTCAGCTTCGGCAGGCGTGATTTCGCTGTGGGCCGGTTGTAGAAGGACGTCATCGAAAGTGAGCCCTTCCTCTATCACCTCAGGGATCATGCGATTTAAACTCATCCTAACAGGCAGCAGGAAAGCGCTGAATTCCTGCTAATTTCAGAGATTTACGCCTTCTATTCCACCGCTATACTGAAGTTGCGTGAATCAGGTTGGGCGCTATCAGATCCTCGAACAGTTGGGTCGAGGAGCAACGGGTATCGTCTACAAAGCACTTGACCCGGCTATTGGCCGCACCATCGCAATCAAAACCATCGACCTTCGCGAACTCACCGATCCTGCCGAACGGCAGCGCGTGCGCGATCGTCTTTTGCGCGAGGCGCAATCGGCCGGTGTACTCTCGCACCCGAACATAGTAACTATCTATGACGTGCTCGAGAAAGAAGACTACGCGTACATATTCATGGAATATGTCAATGGCGCGTCGCTCGAGCAGATGTTGCGCAGCGGCAATTTGCCGGACGGCCAATCGCTTCTAGACTTCTTGCGCCAAGTGGCGGATGCGCTCGATTATGCGCATCGCAAAGGAATCGTTCACCGCGATATCAAGCCGGCCAACATCATCATCTCGGAAGGGAACGCGCAGGGAGAGCAGCTCGCAAAAATTGCTGATTTTGGCGTGGCCAAGTTTGTCTCTCACGAGATGACTCACAGCGGCACTATGATCGGAACGCCAAATTACATGTCGCCCGAGCAGATTCAAGGGCTGACCGTCGATGGCCGTTCCGATCAATTCTCCCTGGCTGTCATCGTTTATGAATTGCTGGGTGGTACGCGGCCATTCGCAGGCGAAACGCTTCCCGCGCTTTTTTATCAGATCTGTAAACAGGAGCCGAAGCCGGTTCACGAATTAAACTCGAGCGTGAACGAAACGGCCGGGAAAGTTCTGGAGCGGGCGTTATCAAAAGATCCAGCCGCCCGCTACGCCACGTGTGTAGCGTTCATCGGCGCGCTGACGATCGCGCTCGGCGAGTCCCCCAATTGGATTTATGCTTCACGAGCCCCCGTTGCTGCCGGCGCACTGGATGAAACTTCCTCCGAAATCGCGGCTGCTGCAAATAAGCCGGTGATTCGCCCTTCAGTCGCAAAGCCAAATGAGCCCACTCGCGTGCGCAGACCCGCCCTCGCGGAAGCGCCTGCAGTAGCTTACGAATTGCCGCCTCTGCCAAAACGCAGGCGCGAAGAAGAGCAACTCGAACCTGAGGAAACATCGCCACGCGGCGGCTTTCTCAAGAAATTTGCTCTCATTCTCGCCATGTGTTTTGCCATCGGAGCAGCCATCGTGTTTATCGTCCGCTGGAACTCCGGGCCGAATATTCCGATTCAAACACTGGATACGAAATCTGCACCGGTGACTCCGCCGCCGGATGTTTCGGAACCGGCGGATTCCAGTGCTGCCGCCCGGAAGCCTAAGACAAGGCCGCTTCAGCCGCCGCGCAGCCAGACATCGCCTGCCCTACGAGCCGCAAACAAACCCGCAGCAGGTCCGCCGGCGCAAGCCGCCCCTCAGCCGGAAGTGTCCAATGATGTCGAGCTACTCACTGACCCGGCAGGGTCGCACGTGACGATCGATGGCAGCCTGACATGCACGTCGCCTTGCACGCTGTCACTCCCCAATGGCCGCCACACTCTAAGCGTCGAAGCCGATGGCTATGAGGTTGCCCGCCGTATCTTCAACGTTCCCGGAAGTCCGAGTCTTTATGTTCCACTGGTCAAAAATACCGGCGCGCTGGTCCTCACTTCGGCGCCCAGCGGCGCGGAGATCTATGTAGATGGCCAGGATGCCGGCCGCACTCCTGTCACGTTACACCTCAGTCTCGGGACACACCGAATCGTTTGGGCTTACGGCGGAAACCAGCATCAGGAAACGGTCGTTGTGCAAAGCGGTATTCAGGCACGGGGATATCGCTTTCAGTGATCACTGGGTTTTGGGCATATCGCGGTGGGCCGGATAGTTCGGTATACCGGTCGCGGTGAGCACCGCCCTGTTCACAGCGTGCGCCATTACTTCAGCGGCAATAGCCCCCAACGTCGTCAGCGTTGTCGGGTCGCTGGCAATGCCGGCCGTGCCGGTAGCAGCCGCAAATATCGTGTCACCGTCCATCATCGTATGGACTGGATTGATGGAACGCGCCAGACCGTCATGCGCCATCTGCGCCAGCTTGGTTGCTTGCGCCTTGTTTAGCCGGGCATTCGTCGCGACGATTCCGATCGTGCTGTTCTCGCCGGGACGCGGCCGAACGGTGGCGCCCGCCATAAGTTGCGCCATCGTATCCGCATAGCCCAGGCCGTCGGGAGTGCGCGCTCCCGCAAGAATCCTGCCTGTATTGCGATCAATCACATCGCCAATCGCATTGACCGCCACGATGGCGCCGACGATCAGATCGGAGTCGCCCACCTGGGCGCTGGCCGTTCCCAACCCGCCTTTCATCGCATAGCGCGGGCCAAATATCTTTCCGACCGTTGCGCCCGCGCCTGCGCCTACATTTCCTTCCGGAACATTCGTGCTCACCGCGTTTTCACATGCCGTATACCCGGACTGTGCATCCGGCCGGATCTTCGGGTCGCCGATATTCAGGTCGTATAACACAGCCGCTGGAACAATCGGCACCACAATGGAGCCCATGTGAAAGCCGCGCCCGTGCGATTCGAGCCAGCTCATCACGCCCGTTGCGGCATCCAATCCGAAAGCGCTGCCCCCAGTCAGCAGGATTCCGTTCACCTGTTCGACTGTATTAATCGGATTCAGCAGATCTGTTTCGCGAGTTCCGGGCGCCGAACCGCGCACATCCACGCCCGCAACAGCGCCGCGCTCAAACAGCAGCACGGTGCACCCGGTGGGCCGCTTCGTATCGGTGAAGTGTCCGACACGTATGCTTCCTACATCCGCAATGCTGCCCGCCTTCTGTCCTGATTGCATAGCCTCACCCGATATCGATACTGCCGATGCAACTATAGTTGCCCCAACGAAGTCACGCCGGTTAAGCATACCCGCTACGATCATAGACGTCGATGGGGCCTTATAAGTGGAGATGGGTCGCGGTCAGCGTCTTTATCATCTCTTCCACATTGAACTATCTGGATCGCCAACTACTGGTCTTCCTGGCGCCGCTGATCATTCGTGATTTGCACCTGAATCAGACCCGGTTCGGATTGCTCATCTCCGCTTTTTCAATTGCGTACGCTGCCTCAACTCTGTTTACAGGCTGGCTGTTGGACAAAGCCGGAATCAATAAAGCCATCTCGCTCGCCGTCGGATGGTGGTCTGCAGCCGCGACCTGCACCGCCTTTGCGCAAACTCTCGCGGGACTCGGCATCTGCCGCGCTGCGCTCGGCATAGGTGAATCGGCCGGTGTACCAGCGGTGGGCAAACTGAACGGCATCTATCTGAAACCGGAAGAACGCGCCCTCGGCGCGGCAGCCAACCAGATCGGCCTCAGCCTGGGCGCGATCATCGCGCCTTTGTGGATCGGCTTTGCCACGTTACACGGCTGGCGTATGCCGTTTGTTTTTACCGGCCTGATGGGGTTCGTATGGATTCCGCTCTGGCTGGCGGTCAATCGCGGTATACCAGCACGTTATGCCGATCAGGAGCTTGCACCCAGACGCGGCATCGGCGAATTCGCGCTGTTGCGCCATCGTTCACTCATTCTTCTGGTAGTCGCCAACGTACTGTGGATGGGAAGCTATTCGCTATGGTCAAACTGGACCACGCTCTATCTGGTGCATGTGCATCATCTTTCTTTGCAGGAGACGGCGCGCTATGTCTGGATTCCGCCGCTGGTCTCAAATCTCGGCGGCTTCTTTGGGGGCTGGCTGTCTCTCCGCCGGGTGCGGCAGGGCGACGATACGATCCGGGCTCGCTGTCAGGCCGTATCCTATAGCGCGGCGGCCTTCCTTGTGACGTTGCTGCTTGGCTTCGCTCCGAACGCCGCCTGGGCAACGGCGATTATCTCCGCCAGCTTCTTCTTCTCGCTTTCCGGTAGCGTCAATATTTACGCCTTGCCTATCGACCTCTTCGGTCCCGCGCGTACCGGCCTCGCCATCGCTGCCCTCACCTGTTCATTCGGAATCCTGCAAACGGTGATATCGCCTATAATCGGCTTTCTGGGAGATCATCATCTCTATAAAGAAGTCGTCTGGGTGGTCACGATTCCGTTGTTGCTTGCTGTTGTGTTTCTTCAGCCGCTGAAGAGGAAATACGACGGTTCTATTCCGGGTTGAGGAGAGGTGGCTGCCTTCTATTGCAATTTCACCGGATGATCCCCTTCCGCACTGCATACAAAATCAGCTCCGGCACGCTGTGCAGATTCAATTTGTGCAATATCCGCGAGCGGTGGGTATCTACCGTATATAAGCTCAGATTCAGCAAATTGGCAATATCCTTGTTGCTCTTCCCTTCAGCCGCTAGCTGCAGAATTTCCCGCTCGCGAGGCGTCAACAATTCAAAGCTGTCTTCCTTCTGCTTATCCGTGAGCTCGCGAAAATAATCCTCCTGCAGTAACTGGCTCACCTTGGGGCTGAAATGCGATTGGCCTTGCACTACCGCCCGCACCGCGGCTATCAGATCGTTTTTCAACGAATCCTTCAGCAGATATCCCCGTGCCCCGGCCCGCAGCGCGCGCACCACATAGCTTTCGTCGTAATACATGCTGAGGATAATCACCGCCGTGCCCTCACATCGCTCTTTGATGCAGCGGGTTGCTTCAATGCCGTTCAGCTCAGGCATCGCGATGTCCATGATGACGACATCGGGGCAGCTCTGCTGCGCCTGACGCACGGCGTCGCGCCCGTCAGCGGCTTCTGCTACAACTTCGAACCCGCTTTGGCGTTCCAGAAGTAGCCGCAAACCGTCGCGCAGAATGTGATGATCGTCTGCCAGCAGGATGCGGATGGGCTTCATCCATGTCCATTTTTGCTCAGTTCGATCAGAGGCAAAGTGATTTTCAACAGCGTGCCGCGCCCGGCCTGCGAATCGATCGCAAATTTACCACCCAAATGCCGTGTGCGTTCTTCCATACCCAGCAGACCAAGCCCCCGCACTCTCTGCGCGTCGAAGCCGGTTCCGTCGTCCTGAATGGTAAGTAACAGCTCCCCCGGCTGCTGTTGCAAAGAAATCTGCACGGCGCTTGCCTGCGCATGCCGTGCCACGTTATTTAACGCCTCCTGCACGATGCGGTAAACGCATGTCTTGTGTTCTTCCGGCAATTCCTGTTGCAGATCCGGCGCCGCCACATGCACCCGCAAACCTGTGCGTTTCGCCGCCTCCTTGGCCTGCCAGTTCAGCGCCGGCACAAGTCCGAAATCGTCCAGCATCGAGGGCCGCAGCAATAACGCCATATTCCGGGTTTCAGCTACGCCTCGTTCGGCTAGGCCGCGGATCGCTTTCAGCCGGGGCGCCAGCCGTGAATCGTCCGTCAGATCCAGCAGGTTTTCGGCTTCCAGCATGATGGCGGAAAACGACTGCCCTGCCTCATCGTGCAGTTCCCTGGATAGGGCCCGCCTTTCATCCTCCTGCGCACGCACCAGCTTGGCAGAAAGCTCCCGCAGACCCGCGCGCGCTTCGATACTTTCCGCCAGTCGCGCTCGCGCTTCCCGCTGTAATCTCAGAATCAGGTAGCTTGTATACACCGCGAGCGCCGTTCCGCCAAGCAGCGTCACTCCCGTCATAATCAGCAATCCGAACTGCAGGCGCTCTACCAGTCCCGCGAGCCGCTGATCGCCACGTTGCAGCGTCTGTTCATTCAGTTGCCCCACGCGGTCCGCGATCTGCAGCATGGATGTACGCCGCGGAACTAACTCTGCGTAGAAGAATTGATAGCGGTACTTGTCCCGCTCCTGCGTGCTCCAAACAAAAATCCCACCTAGTACGCGCCAGTAAGCCTCGATTTCGGATTTCAGTGAAGCAAAAGCCGCGCTCTCTCCAGGTTCCAATGATTTTTCGTATTCTTTTAGGGCCGACGTCGTCTTCGACCGCAGTACGTTCAGGTCCGCCAGTTGGGCGTGCGCGCCGCCTTCCGGCGCCAGCAGAAAGTCTCGGGTCACGGTGCCCGATAGATAAATCGAGGAGCGAATTTCTTCCAGCGTGCGGCTGCGCTCCAGAAAGCGCTGCTGCAACTGGGCTTCACTGACGCGCAGGCGATTAACAAAAAGGAGTGAGCCGATTTCGGCGATAGCCATCAGCAGTAGCAGCCCGCCGAATCCGCCGACTAATGCCAGCCACGGCTGCCGTTGCATACTTCACCATCTCCTGATGCCGGCATCGATACAGATTATCCCGCCGTGAGGCCAAAAGACATACCGTCGATTCGGTATTTTGCATCTGCAAAATACTGCCTCGACCCGACTTCCAGGGCCCGCATTTTTAGATTAAATTCAAGGTGTAGAGTCATTACCGGCTGCGCTTTCAACACGCGGCCATGGGTAATCGGTTTCGAACGGAGCACAACGGTTTGCTGGCAAAAGAATCGGCGTGAACACAACACGCGAGGTCAGAACGTAGGTTAAATGGAGTTACCATGCGGGGTGCGCTTACCTTCTTCACATTAGCGTTTGCGTTCGCGCCGATTTCGTTTGGGCAAACGGCCTCGGGCGATCCGGATCTCTCCGGAACTTGGGTCGACAGCAGCAATGCCGCCCAAAAGATCACCATTATCGAAAAAGGCGACACCATCAAAGTCCGGGAAATGGATGGCGACAGGGTCGTGGCCGATTATACGTGCAATTTGAGCGGCCAGCCCTGCAATATCAAAGAAGACGGCCGCACCATCCAGGTCACGCTCTACTACAACGGCTCCAAGTTGATCGAATTCAAGCAGCGCGGAAACGATGTCGAAAAGAGGAGATTTTCGCTAACCAACGGTGGGAACGCCATGCTGGTGGAAACGATTCCTATCTCGTCGACGGGCAAAATTATCCAGCAGACTTATCAGAAACAAGACTCGCAAGTGGCTAAAGGCAGCAGTTAACCTGTAAGGCGGTGGGCGGCGGGGACAAGTTCAGTTCCCTGCCGCCACTTTTTTACCTCACTACGGGGCCTGATCGGAATCCCGCACCGGCTTATTGCTTGGTCATCGTCAATCCGGTGACGGTGCCGTCAGTATTATGCGCGAAACGGATTCCGTAGACACCGTCCGTTGATTTCAGCTTGCCCGGCCCAACCACCGCGGATTTATCTGCGCTCCAAACTTCAGTGCCGTTGACCGAGCAGCTCACTTTATCCCCGTTGACCGACATGGCAATGTCCTGCGTTACCGGTTGCCCGACGGCCGCAGCCTTATGTACCGCGTCGTTGTCCTCGCCGCGCCGCCCATTCATCTGGAAGGGTTCCGGCCCGAATCCGCGCACGATAAATCTGCCGTTGCCATAGGCTGCGCAATACAGATAGGTCTGCTGCGGCGTACCCATATCGTTGCCCGCAATCACAATTCCGTAGGGGTGCGGGTGCGTATTCAGGTTCATGAACTTCGGCTCGGTAAACGTTGCTTTCACGGTATAGTTGCCCGTCGCGACATCCTTCGGATTCCAATACGTGATTGCAGGACCAGTGGTCACATGGAGTGAATCGCCCTCTTTCGTCAGCTTTGCGTCATCCACTTTCATTCCCGATTTTTCTTCGTTCGGGTCTACAACGCCCTTCCATCCCGGAACGGAAATCCCGCCGCCCGGGACGGTGCGTGAAGTCTCCTGCTCCTGTGCGCTCAAAAGAACAGGGATGGTGAGCGATGCCACAAGTAAAACAAATCTACTAATGCCGATACGTTTCATAATCTATTCCTCGCGCCAATTATATGTCTTTTCACCATCTAGCGTTCACCAAACACGCACTTGTCTTGAGACTCAACGGAACGCTACATCATAGAAAGTGTGCCTCGACAAAGCGCGTTCCTGGATTGAAACGGCCTCCTCGATCACCGCTCTGACGGGCGCCGGCATATCCGCGGAAAGCGGCATCCCGACGTTTCGCGGCGCCACGGGTCTCTGGAAACAGTTCCGTCCCGAAGATCTCGCGACCCCCCGCGCATTCGCGCGCAATCCCGAGTTGGTTTGGCAGTGGTACGACTGGCGCCGCAGTCTCATTCATACGGCCCAGCCGAACGCCGGACACGGCGCGCTTAGCGAATTAGAGACGCGTGTCCCACGCTTCACTCTCATCACGCAAAATGTGGACGGTCTGCATCAGCGCGCCGGAAGCCGCAATGTGCTGGAAATACACGGCAGCATCTGGAAGCTCCGCTGCACGAAATGCCGCCGCCAATGGCACGATATGTCTGTGCCTCTAGAGCTGCCGCCGCATTGCCAATGTGGCGCGTTCGCCCGCCCCGCCGTCGTCTGGTTCGGAGAAGGTCTGCCGGAAGACGTCTGGGCCGCGGCCGGGCAAGCAAGTACTGAATGTGACGTTTTCCTCGTCGTAGGCACATCGGCTATTGTTTATCCGGCTGCTGGATTGATTGATCTCGCGCGCGCAGCAGGCGCAAAGGTAATTGAAGTCAATGTGGAAAGGACCGCGATTTCCGCCTACGCGGATTGTGCGCTTACGGGCCCGGCTGGCGAAGTTCTTCCTGAGCTGTTACGCACTCCACCGTCGTCAGCTTCCCGCCTTGCTCCTGAAATTGAGAGATGAAGTTACGCTCATCGGTAGCGCTCAGGCTCTTTACGGCATCTCTCACCAGATCGACGCGCGCACCCATTGCAAGTAATCCCAACGCTGCGCAGCGGACACAAAGCTCGGTCACAACGCCATAGAGCACATAGCGTTCTGCTGCGATGGCCTCTAACAACGGCCGCAGATTCGGGTTCGAAAAGGCATCCAGCTTTTGCTTTTCGACGATGATTTGCGGCGCGGAAGAGTCACTGACGTCGCGCAGCACGGTAGCTCCCGCTACCCGCGTGGCATTTGCCTTCTGCTGGCCAGCCGTTCCCGCAACACAATGCGGCTTCCAGATCTTGAACTCTGGATCATCTTCCGTATGAGCATCAGCCGTCGATATGATCTGAATTCTGTTTTCCACCGCGAAATGGGTCAGCTTCGCTAATGCCGGAATCATCTCTTTCGCGCTGGGCACATACAAGGCGCCTGCGGGGTACAAGAAATCCAACTGCGTATCCACATCGAAAAAAACAGTTTTCATGAGCGTACGGGCTGTAAATTGTTACGAACGTTCTGGGCCAGCTCAATCAAGCGCGCGCTCACGTCTACCCGATACGGCGGCGCGTCTTCAAGCGAACGCAATCCGGCAGGCAAAGCCGCAATCGCGGCTGCAGCGGTGGCGCGGCTCTGTAGCAGCGTGGGCAGCGGCTCGACAAGCTCGCCTTTGTGAATGACTGGCCGGAGTAGCGGCTCGGCTCCCGCAAAATCGCAGCCGCATTCATCAGCCAGTGTCACCATATCGTGATCGGCGAAGCGGTAGATCTGTTTTGCGCCGGGCAGTGTTTTTTTCTCATCGCTAAATTTTGCTGTGTAATGAACTCCGCCGCCCCGGCTCAGCTCCACCATTTTGTAAACGGCGGACAGGGCGGGCGCATCGAACGAGGTCGCAAGCTGCGTGCCGATTCCGAAGGCATCAATTGGCGCCCCCGCATCCAGCATCTCAGCCACTTTCTGTTCGTTCAAATCGTTGGTTACGAAAATCTTGGCATCGCTCAAACCGGCGTCATCCAGAATGCGGCGCACTTTGCGCGAAAGCTCCACCAGATCGCCACTATCCAGGCGAACGCCCCACATAGGTCTTCCCAGCCGCGCTGCGATGCGTGTCCCTTCTATCGTGTCGTACGTGTCCACCAGAAAAACGGTGGAATCGCCCAGCAATTGCTGCAAGGCTCGGAACGATTCTTCTTCGCTCGCAAATGCCATCGTCCAGGAATGCGCGGCCGTGCCGAATACCGGAATGCCGAAACGCATGCCCGCTTCAGCATTGCTCGTACCTGAGCAGCCCGCCAGATAAGCGGCGCGCCCGGCTAGAATTCCCGCTTCCGGCCCATGCGCCCGCCGGCTTCCGAATTCCACCACCGGCCGCCCTCGCGCCGCGAGTACACAGCGCGCAGCTTTGGAAGCGATCAGTGTTTGAAACGCGAATGTCGTCAGCAGGTAAGTTTCAACGATCTGCGCTTCGAACAAAGGCGCGCGCACAATCGCCAGCGGCTCATTCGGGAAAATCGCCGTTCCTTCCGGTACAGCAGACAGGTCGCCAGTGAAGCGCATCTGTAAGAGAAATTCGAAGAAATGGCGAGGCGCATTTGCAAATTGCGGAAGCGTTTCTAGGTATCGAACCTCTTCCGGCCGAAACTTCAGATTGTACAGATATTCGACGGCCTGCTGCAGCCCGGCCGCAATAAGGAAATTGCGGTGATCGGGCATGCGCCGAACCGTGATTTCGAAGGTTGCCAGCTCATCGCTCTTGCCGGCGGCGAAATATCCCGCCGCCATCGTAAGCTGATACAGATCCGTGTTCAGGGCAGACATTGGTAGGCTTTCGCCTTAGCCCGCGCAAACCCCTCTGGTGCTCTTCTATTTCTTTTTCGCCGGGGCCGCGGGCTTGATTGCGTTGCTTGCATCCAGCATATCGTTTACGGCCTTGGCGTCGATTTGGTAAAGCGCCGGTTCATTCCCGCGCTTGGCGATATACCCATCGCCCACCTTCGCAAATTCAATTTTTTCCAGGCGCTTGCCATCATTCGATGTCACCGTCACGGTAATTGCCGGAGTCGTGAACCCTTCGTTCACAAACTTCGCCGCCGAAAGATCGCGCAGCTTGTCGATAAATGCCTGAACCTGCCCCGGGTCCATCGTTTGCCCGTCCAGTTTCCAATCCGAGCCGGAGCGCACAAAGACTTTATCCGCATTGCCTTGCTGCACTTCAATCTTATTGGGATCGCTAAATCCGAAATCGAAAATTTTCTTGTTCCGGAAGTCGTCTAGCGGCTTTTCGATCTCTTTGCCGAGATCGGAGGAAATCTTATAAACGCCCTTCACCACGCTGCTCTTGGCGTAGTAATCGTCTTTGTTCTTGCGAACCTCCAGCGTTTGTGTTCCGGAGGCGTCCGTCACCTTCGCCACACCCACCGGCTGGCCGGAGGCATAGGCCGCTTCCGCTTTCTTTTCGTCGTCGGAGGTCCCGGAAAGATCCATCTTGGCGTCAGTCAGCTTGCGCAGCAGTTCCTCAACCTGAAAATTATCCGCACGGTATGGCTGCGGCCTCACAATCTGCCACTCGTTCTGATTATTCTTGCCGAACTCGATGGTTGATTTGCCCGACGCAAGCTGGATGCTGGTGAGATTATTTGAATCGAACGTGAGCAACCGTTTGTCGCGCAGATCGTTCAAGCTCTTATCAAATGAAGATTTTGTCGACGAAAAAACCGTGTAGACTTTCGGGCTCGAGTTGACGCTTGCATACACAAGAGAGCCCGTCGGCACATCGTCGCCGAAATCGATGTTCTCCGTTTTGCCGTTCTTCTCATGGACCGTCACGATCAGGCTCGGATTCGCCAGCCCAAATTTCGCCAGGTCCGTTGCTTTGTCTTCCACAACGGAATCCGCGGTGATGGAGCTCAACGCAGACGCGACGCCGTTTGCCGCGTCCTGGTCTATTGCAACCTGCTCAGGGCTGGTAGTCACCCATTTCCCGTTCTGCCGCTCCAGTTTGACCTCGGGCGCGTTCTTCTTTTTCAGGTCGATCTCCTGAATCTGCGAATCCGGAATCGCCGCTATTGTCGGGCTCGGAGCCGTTGTGCTCGTCGTGCTGCTCGATTGCGGATGCTTTTGCGTCCAGTAAACAAGTCCGCTGAGAGCAGCCAGAATAATCGCTGCTATCAACAGGTTTCGCGATTTCATTTGCGCTATCTCCGCCTTGCGAAGATCACGATTCCCCCAATGATGAGCAGAACCGGAAACGCGATGACATCGGCATAGAAGAAGCCGTTCATCTGGCGTTGGGTCACGTTCAGCCGCCGGTCTTCAGGCTCTTTGGGCCGAATGGAAATCAGGTCTTCATCCGAGGACAGCCAGTTCACCGCATTCAGCGCCAGATCCCGGTTCGACTGGAATCCGATCATACCGTTTGTCAGGAAACCTGAGCTTCCGATGACCACAAAGCGGCCCGGATTCTTGGGATTCCCAGTGTTGTAAGTACCCGCCGCCCCTAGCACGAACGGCCCTTTCTTATTGTTCGGATCGGCGGGATTCACTTCGCTGCTGCTCAGATTCGTAACCGCAACCGCGCGGTCCGTGGTCGAGAACAGCTTATCTACCGTGGTGTGATCGCCATTCTTCACCTCGAGTGAGCGCGGGATCGGAAACCCCGTAAACGTGTTTTTCAGATCGTTCACGATCGGCTGCGACTCATAGTTGCTGACCAGCGGAATCTCAGGTCCGAAGCCGAAAAACTGAGCCATCGGATTCTGTTCGAGCACCAGATCCTTGTCCTCCGTTACGCCCCAGCTCTGCAGCAGATCGGTCAACCCCGTATTTTGTGCGATATGCTCGCGCTGAAAATCGAGCGGCGGATCCAGCAGGAACATTGCGCGGCCGCCGTTTTGCACGTAGTTCTTAATAGCGGTTGCTTCATTCGGCGTGTAATCATTCTTGGGACCTGCAATCACAAGCACGGTGCAGTCAGAGGGTACTGCCGTTTTATCTACCAGCGTGACCGCCTGCGGCTGATAGTTATCGCGCTCCAAGAATGTCTTGAATTGCGAAAGTCCGGTGCTGTCGGTGTCATCCAGCGCGTGCTCTCCGCTACCGCTCACGAAACACACCTTACGAACGCCTTTCAAATCTTTGAGAAATGCACCCGTGATTCCCTCTTCGGTCAGCGATTTCGCTTCTTCACGCCTTCCACCGATATCGACGTAAGCCGTTCCTGGCGACCGCACCCCAAAGGCACGCGTAATCGTCGGCTCTTTCTGAACGTCGACGTAGCGAATGTGAATCTTCGGGGAGAGATTCGCGTACCGGTCCAGAATCGCCTTCGCCTGATTGAAACCGCTGGCCCGGTCGAAGTAGGTGATCGTCGCATCCTGTTTCAGTCCGGCCACAACCTTCTTCGTCTCGTCGGAAAGCGTGTAGCGCTTATTGCTCGTCGTATCGAACGTCTTGTTGAAGCGCGGCATCTGCGCCAGCCAGTTAATCAGCGCCAGAATGGCAAGAACAACAATCGTGTAGAGAACGGATGTTGCGCCGAAGCGCGCCTGGCGCGCGGCCAGAGAATTCTTGCGCTTAGCCGGCCCCGTCTTCGTCTGTGCGGTAGCATCAGCCATCTAAGCAGCCCTCCACCGCAACGACTCGAGCGAGCGTAGCGTCAGAAACAACCCAAGGAAAATCATGGAGAGGTAATAAACCAGGTCTTTGGTATCGATCACTCCCCGCGTAAACGTGTCCTGATGACTGATGATCGAAAGATAATTGAGCACCTGGACGGTCGTGGAACTGCCGAAAGCAGTGCTCCAGCTCAGTATCCAAAGAAACAGTGCTAATCCGAAGCCGATCGCCGCCGCCACAATCTGGTTCTTCGTCAGCGAGGAGATAAACGTACCCAGAGCAAGAATACAGGCGCCCTGCAGAAACACACCGAAAAATCCCGTGAAGAACGGCCGCCAGTCCGGGTTGCCGTAAAGAAACAAAAACGATACGTCTGCGAGCAGCACCACCAGCAGCGCGCCATACATCAGAACCGCCGACAGCCATTTGCCGATCACAATTTCCGAGTCATGCACGGGCGACGTCGCCAGCAGCTCGATGGTGCCCTGCCGTTTTTCTTCTGCAAACAGCCGCATCGAGATCAGCGGAATCAGAAAAAGGCCGACTACGGAGATGTTCGAAAGCAGCGGCGCCAGCACCTGCTCATTGATGTTCATCGGAAACGATTGCCCCTGCATCTGGCTTTCGAATCCGGCGCGTACAAATAAAGCCGCCATATCGTAAGTGAACACGCCGCTTAGCAATGCAAAAATCGTCAACAGAACCCAGGCGATGGGTGAAACAAAGTACGCATACAACTCGCGTCTGCAAATGGTCCAGATATTTCTCATTGCACACCTCCGGCCGGTACGGCCGCGCTCTCTTCCGCGCTGTCGGTCAGCGCTAGATACACTTCCTCGAGCGTGTACGGAGATTTCAATTCCAAAAGGTTCCAGCCCGCATGCACAACCGCCCGGGCAAGATCGCCGCGGGTGTTACGACCGGGCTGGCTCTCCACTTCAAACACAAAACCATCCCCGGCAATCCCACGGTCCAGCACCTTCTTTACGCCGGCCACCTGCTCCAGCCGCTGCTGCACGGCCGTCGCACTCGCTTGCCCGTTCGTCTCCACCTGAATCTGCACCGCGTTCCCAACGCCTGTGCGCGTCTTCAAAGATTCGACCGAATCCGTCGCTACCAGCCGGCCTTTATTGATGATGATGACCTTGCGGCACACCGCCTCCACTTCGGGCAGAATGTGCGTGCTCAAAATAATCGTGTGTTCGCCCGCAAGATTTTGAATCAGGCTGCGCGTCTCGGTGCGCTGTTTCGGATCCAGCCCCGACGTCGGCTCATCCAGAATGAGAACGTCGGGATTGTGAATGATTGCCTGCGCCAAACCCACTCGCTGCCGGTAGCCTTTTGAAAGCTTCGAGATCAGCTTTGTTTTCACATCGGCAACCGCGCATCGCTCCATCACCTCTTCGGTGCGGCTCTTGACTTGCGAAGCCGGAATGTTCTTCAGCCGCGCCACGAACGTGAGATAGTCACGAACGTTCATCTCCGGATAGAGCGGCGGATTCTCGGGCAGATAGCCAATATGTTTCTTCACTTCGAAGGGCTGCTCAAATACATCGAAGCCCGCAACAGTCGCCTTGCCCTCGGTGGGCGGCATGAAACATGTAAGAATCCGCATCGTCGTCGTCTTACCCGCTCCATTCGGACCGAGAAAACCGACAATGTCGCCTTTGTCCACTGAAAACGAAATGTTGTTCACCGCGACATGACGCGCGTACTTCTTGGTGAGGCCTTCAACCTGAATCATATGTTGTTCGAGAGCGCAAAAGAGCAGCGAACCAGACTCACCGTTTCCACGCACGCCTCTGAGAAATTCGCTTGATGCGGCTGCGTGCGTTGGGACGGCACGTTAAACACAGAAACCTGCAAGCTAAATCTGCCGCGCCGCTTTGCCTGTGCTTGAAATAATTAGAATAGCAACGGAACAAACGCTGTCAATGCAGACGCTGCGGGCGAGTAAACGTTAGGCAAATAGCACTTACTCGCTCAGCCCGATACCCACAATCTGGAAGCCGGCATCGACGAATACTACGTTCCCAGTAACACCGCGGCCCAAATCGCTCGCTAGAAAGACAGCCGCATCCGCCACCTCCGAGGGATCCGTGTTACGCCGCAATGGTGCAAGAGAAGCGACGCTGTCGAGCACCTTACTGAAATCTTTTATGCCGCGCGCCGAAGCTGTCTTGATGGGGCCCGCCGAAATCGCGTTCACTCGAATGTTCCGCGGGCCCAGATCGCTCGCCAGATAACGAACAGAGGCCTCGAGCGCCGCCTTCGCCACCCCCATCACGTTGTAGTTTTGCACCACTCGCGTTGAGCCAAGATAAGTCAGCGTGGTGACAGACCCTCCGTTGCTCATCAGCGGCGCTACCGCGCGCGCAACCGTCACCAGCGAGTACGCGCTCACTTCCAGCGCCAGCAAAAAACCGTCCCGGCTGGTTTCAAGAAACGGGCGGCTCAAATCATCTCTATTCGCAAAAGCGATGCTGTGTACAACCGCGTCTATTTTCCCCGGCGCTTCACGCAAGCTGGCGACTAAACTCTCGACCTCCTCCGGCTTGGTCACATCGCAGTTCAGAACCTTCGACGCTTTGAGTTCGCCGCCAAGTTCCTCTACCGTCGCTCGCTGCCGCTCGCCCTGATAAGTAAGGATCAGCGACGCGCCTTCGCGTACAAACGCCGACGAAATAGCGTAAGCGATGCTCCAGCGATTCGCCACGCCCAACACCAGGGCCGTTTTTCCCGCCAGCAGTTCTGACATGAACACGTTATTGTAACGTGCCTTGTTGTTACATTGGAAAAACAGAAAAATGCCCCGCTTTATCCACTATTTGGCCGCGCTGATTGCGCTTGTAGCGCCTGCTATGGGCGCCATCCCCAGCCCCGAACAATACTTCGGGTTCCGTATGGGTACTGACCGCAAGCTCGCTCGCTACGACAAGATCGTCCAGTATTTTCAGCTCATCGCGGAACAATCCGGTCGTGTGCGCTTTCACAACCTGGGGCCCACGACACAGAATCATCCGTTCGCGTTGCTCGAAATCAGTTCCGAAAACAACCTGAAGAATATTGATCACCTGAAAGAGCTCGAGCGCAAGCTCTACTTCCAGGGCGGACCTCCGAGCGACGCCGAGCGCGACGAAATCTTCCGCTCCGGTAAAGCCGTCGTTCTCATCACCAATAACATTCACTCAACCGAAATCGGCTCGTCGCAAATGGTCGTCGAACTGGTCTATCAACTGGCCACAACCGGCTCGCCGCGCATCCACAAAATTCTCGACAACGTCGTATTTCTGCTGGTCCCCTCGCTCAATCCCGACGGCCAGATGCTCGTCACCGACTGGTACAACAAGAACGTCGGCACCCCATTCGAACCCAGCCCGCTGCCGACCCTCTTTCATCCCTACGTCGGCCACGACAACAACCGCGATATGTACCTCTTCTCCCAACGCGAGAGCCGCATGACGGCAGGCATTCTCTGGGACAGCGCAACTGCGAACGGCCTCGGCTGGTTCCCTTCTATCTGGTTGGACGAGCATCAACAGGGCAGCACCGGCCCGCGCATCTTCACCATGCCGGCGACAGATCCGATCAACCCCAACGTCGACACTCTCATCTACCGGCTCAACACCATTTACGGCCAGCAGCAAGCCGCCGCTTTGGAGGCCGAAGGGAAAGAGGGCATCATCTTTAATTCCACCTACACCAATTTCTGGGAAGGCGCCATGGCTTGGGCCGGCTGGTGGCACAACGAAGTCGGCCTGTTGACCGAGGTTGCCAGCGCGCGCGTGGCAACGCCGGTGGTTCAGCAGAAAGCCGATCCCTCGCATCCGGCAGCCCCGGCATCGGGCGCGCCCGCGGATTTCGAAAATGAGCGCCGCCGCGCCTTCGAGCATCCCGATGAGCCACTTCCGCCGCCTCGCGATATCACCCCGCGCACCGAGTATCCGCATCCATGGCTCGGCGGAACCTGGCGGCTTCGCGATATCGTCGATTACGAACTCATCGCCACGTATGCGCTACTCGAAGCCGCCGCTGACAGCCGTGACACTCTGCTGCACGAAATCTACAGCGTCAACCAGCGCACCATTGAGGAAGGCGCCAAAGGAACCATCTGAGGCGGCAAGGACAAAAATTTTGCCGCGATCATTCCATTCGCAACGCAACATGATCCGGCCGAAGCGGTCGAGCTCGTAGACAAGCTGCGCATCGGTGGTGTCGAGGTCTATCGCGCCAAACAGTCCTTCGAGCAGGATGGACAATCCTACCCCGCCGGAACCTTTGTCATTCCGTTCAACCAGGTCTTCGGCCGCTACGCCAAAGACATGCTGGAGAAGCAGACCTATCCCGAAGTTCGCCGCTCTCCGCAAGCACCGCCCGAGCCGCCGTACGACGTTTCGGCCTGGTCCCTCGGTCTGCAGTTTGGCGTTGATACGCCGTTTGCAAAAACGCCGCTGAGCAAAGATCTGCAGCTTGAAAAGCTGGCCGCTACGCCGAAGCTTCCAATTACGGCTGCCACCACCAGCGGCGGAGAGCACCTGCTCCTTTATAACGGCGCAACCAGTGCGCGAGTGCTGAACCGGCTGCTGGCGAATGGGGCAAACGTTCAGTTCGCCCGCCAGGGCGGAGCCACTTGGCTCGCTGCAAAAGTCTCGCCCGGAGTATGGGAGAAAGCGACCGCCGGCATGGAGGTAACCGCCCCGGCCGGAGATCGCTCCTTCGCTCCCACGTATTCCGTGCATCTCCCTCGTATCGCTCTCTACCAGTCCTGGGAAGCCGATATGGATGAAGGCTGGACGCGCTGGATATTCGATCATTACGAACTTCCCTATACCCTGGTCCACAACAACGACGTAAAAGCCGGCAAGTTGCGCGAACGTTTTGATGCCATCGTCATCCCCGATCAGCGCGAGCGCGACATCATTGACGGGCTCGACTATAAGACAATCGTTCCCGAGTACCGTGGTGGCATCGGCGAGAAGGGCTGGAAAGCGCTTCAGGAGTTCATTGCAAACGGCGGCACCATCGTCGCCCTGGGCGAATCGTCCAATCTGCTCATCAATAGGCTCCCCGTACCCGTCAAAGAGCTGAAACACAGCCTCACACGCGAACAACATTTCGCTCCCGGCGCCATCGTCAATCTTCAGGTGGACGATACGAACCCCATCGGGCTCGGCGTCGCGCCGGCAACGTACGGCTTCTACATCAATTCACCGTTCTTCCAGGTGCTCGATGGATTTTCTTACCAGAAGCTGAATGTGGTCGCCCGCTATCCGAACACGCAGGTACGCGCCTCCGGTTGGCTCCGTGGCGAAGATCTCATGTTCGGCCACGCCGCCGTGATCTCCATCGATATGCATCCCGGCAAAATTGTTCTCTTCGGAATTCGCCCGCAGCACCGGGCGCAGACCCACGCCACCTTGCCGCTGCTGTTTAATGCCCTCTATTGGGCGACCGAAGAGCCCGCGCAGTGAGCTATTGACAAACGCGATTAACGCGCGCGCCGCGCCCTCTATGCTTCCGCTTTGGGTGGACATTCGGCGCGTCATTAAACTGGCGCTTCCTGTGGTGATCGGGGAGCTGGGCTGGATGGCCATGACCACCGTTGACACGATCATGATTGGCCGCCTGGGACCGGCTCCCATTGGCGCAATCGGCATCGGCAGCAGCGCCTTTTACACCTGCGCAATCTTCAGCTTCGGACTACTATTCGGCCTCGACACCCTGGTCTCACAATCCTACGGCGCGGGCGACCGCGCAGATTGCCACCATTCACTTGCACAAGGTATCTA
>JAJPJN010000182.1 GCA_021324185.1 Terriglobia bacterium
ATTCGCTTTGGCCAGTCCCGATGCGCTGAACACCTGCCCGGTCCAGGGGCCGCCGTAATACGGAGCAGAACTGGAAGCCTGAGCGGTCGCGGAGGTGAGTCCCAAAGCGGAAGGAGCGCTGTACGTAGTGCCCGCTGCCGGAAAGATATTGACGCTGCTCCCCACCGGCGAGCCATTCAGAGGCAGGTTGCTGTTGTAAGCCAGAATCGCCCCGAGGGCTGCGCCTGACCCATTCGGAGTCTCAATAATCACGTCTGCGGGCGACTCATTCACCGAAACGTACACATTGTGCAGCGAGTCAGCGGAAGCGCTATACGCGCCGATAAGGAACAAAGATAAAGCGGTTATGGAACGGATAAGCATTAGTAGTTTTACCTCGCTCCAATCCTGCCTTTCCTTTGCGCCCGTTTCCAGCACAAGGTGCCACGTAACGTTACAACCACATGCTTTCAATGTGTTACGCTGAAACGCTACTCAGCTAAAAAAGGTTCAGGTATGGAAGCCCGTCGCGGTGCGGAAACGGATGCGCCGCCGCACGCTGAATTACAACCTGCACAGGTGCGTGCCTGCCTGGAGAACCTGTTATCCTCTCCTGCATTTTCCGGCTCGCCGCGGCGCGCGCAATTGCTCCGCTATTTGGTCGAACGCACTTTAGCGGGCGACGGCGAGCGCATCAACGAATACGCCATCGGCCTCGATGTCTTCGGAAAACCAGCCTCCTTCGATCCGCGCCTCGAATCCATCGTCCGCACCGAATTAGCGCGGCTGCGCCAGAAGCTTCGGGACTATTACGTACAGGACGGCCTCAACGACGCGGTCCAAATCGATATTCCCCCGCGAAGCTATGTTCCGGGGTTTCGATTGCGCGAACCCGCCGCCACGCTGGCCGCCACGCCCCGCCCTCCGTCAGTTCTTCCCAGGCGGCAATGGTGGATTGTGTCTGCGGCGATACTCGCACTCGCGGTCATCGCCCTCACCATCTGGCTGCTGCGAAGTACGCCCGCGCATCCGCTGAACTCCGTTGCAGTCCTTCCGTTTGTCAATCTTTCACCGGATCATCGTGGCGACTATCTGGCCGACGGCATCACCGAAGAATTGACCAACAATCTCGCGCAATCCGGCAAGCTGCGCGTAGTGGCGCGCACATCGGCTTGGCTGTTCAAGGGAAAAGCTGCCGACATTCGAGAGATTGGACGCAGGCTCAACGTCGAAAATGCCGTCGAGGGCAGTATCGAGTCCGAAGGCGATCAGATTCGCATCACCGCGCAAATGAATCGCACCTCCGACGGCTATCACGTCTGGTCCCGCTCCTATAAAGCTTCCGCCGGCGACACCGCCGCCATAGAAGACGAAATCGCCCAAAGCATCATAGCCGTCATGCGCGGCGGCGAGCGAAAAGCCGTCCGTCCTCCCATCCTCGATTCCACGAAAAATCCGGAAGCGCACGATTTGTACCTGAGGGCCTATGAACTCGCGCTCCATCATCCGGATTCCTACCGCCAAAGCGTGGCGCTGTTTCAGCAGGCTCTCCGCGCCGACCCGGCTTACGTGAACGCTTATATAGGACTCGCCCGCGTCCACATATCTCTGCTCCACGTCACTCAGGAAACGCCGCAGCAGGCAATTCCACCCACCCGGGCGGCGCTCGAGAAAGCTCTACAACTCGACCCGTCCTGCGGAGAAGCGCGCGGCATGCTGGCCGATCTCATTGCAACTTACGATTGGAACTGGCCCCTCGCCGAAAGCCAGTTCCGGCAGGCTTTGGCCGAAGGCGCGCAATCCACCACGCATTCTTTCTACGGCTTGCTTCTGGCCACGCGCGGCCGTTTTCGCGAAGCTCAGGCGCAATTCCGTGTCGCCGAAGATTTGGATCCACTCGGCTTCGGGCCGCGCTTTAATCAGTTCTTCGCGTTTTATCTGGAACGCAATTATTCCGAGGCCAAGCGCGTTTTGCAGGCACTCCGTGAAATGAATCCGGACCGCTGGGATGTGCCGTTCATGCGCGGCATAGTGGCAGTGACGGAACAGGACTGCGCGGCCGCTAACAACGAACTCGAATGGTGCGCGCGCAAATTCCCCGCGCCCGTTACCAAAATCGGCCTCGCGCTGGCAGCCGCTTGCAACGGGCAGCGCGGCCAGGCGCGCAGCTATCTGGCGGAGGCATCAACCCCCGACAAGGCAGCCTACACATCGCCCTACCAGTTGGCCTTGGGTTATGCCGCCCTCGGCGATGAGGAGACCGCCCTCGCACAACTGCAAAAATCAGCCGATGCCAAAGAGATGCAGATTCTCTATCTGAAATGCGATCCGGGTCTCGACGCCCTCCGCTCCGACCCGCGATTCATCGCCCTCGAAAAGCGCGTCGGCCTTCTCGATTAGGCCAGGCTTTCTTCCTGCCTTCTCCTTCCTGCTTCCCTTACTCCCCTACTTCCTTTCCTTCTTTACTTCCTTGGCTTCTTTGGCTTCTTGCCTTCTTTGCTTCCGCCTTTTGTTATTCTCGGGTCAGGCGCAGAGGCATGCTTGCTAAGAAACTCGCCGCGATTCTCGCCGCAGGGCTGGGCCTCCTCACCGTGGTCTGCGCCATGCAGCGCAACTCACCGCCCCAGCCATTCCGCGAATACCCCGGCGACGAATACCGCGTCTCCCAAATCCCCCTGCCCCCCGATTACAACGAAAAAACCGAATGGGTCTTTGCCCGCCTCATGTATCCATCCATCCCCGACGCCGGCTTCCGCCACGCCGGTTGGGACTGGCGCCAGGGACATTCAAGCTGGACCAATGATTATCCCCGCGCCGACCGCCATTTCCTCGAAGCCGTGCGCCGCCTCACCCGCCTCCAAGCCCGCTCCGTCGAACAACCCGTCAATCTCGACGATAAAGACGACGTCTATAATTACCCGTGGCTATACGCCGTCTTCGTCGGCGAATGGGATCTCACCGACGCCCAGGCCAACAAGCTGCGCGATTACCTGCTCCGCGGCGGCTTTCTCATGTGCGATGACTTCTGGGGAACCATCGATTGGAACATCTTTAACCAAAGCATGAAGCGCATCTTCCCAGATCGCCCCATCGTCGAAATCCCCGACAACGATCCCATCTTCCACGCCGTCTACGATCTCGACGATCGTTATCAGGTCCCCGGCGAATGGGCCGTTCGAACCGGCGTCCCCTTTCGCAACGACGGCTACGTCGCCCACTGGCGCGGCATCTATGATGACAAGGGCCGCCTCATGGTGGCTCTCGCCTTCAACTCCGACATCGGCGATTCCTGGGAATGGGCCGATTATCCCGGCTACCCCGAACAATACTCCGCCCTCGGCGTGCGCATCGGAATCAACTACATCATCTATTCGATGACCCACTGATGACTCCCGCGCTGCCGCTGCTCCTCACTCTTGCGCTTGCATTAAGTACGGACGATCTGAAGCTGCTGCAGGATCCGGACGGCTGGGAATATGTCACCGTATCCGATCAGGACGCCGGCATCCAAACACAGCACGTCTGCTTCGATGGACAGCCCCATCCCGATCAGTGCAGCGGCAAACTCACTCTGCATCCCGACAAAACCTTCGTGCAGCAAGTCACCATCCATGGCCAGAACGTCTACCGCCACGGCACGTACGAACTGGACGATCAGGAAATTTCGTTCTTCGATGAGTACGGCACGCGCGACGGGCCCTATTCGCTCCAGCTCAACAGCCAGAAAAAATCACTCGTTCTGAGCATGCCGCAACTGCGCATCGAGCTCGAACTCTCCTCCCAATACAAACAGGATCTGGACCAGAAAAAAGCCCGGTAACGAAAGTCGCCGGCGATATATTTCTTTCCACGCCAGCAACTTAACCCCTCTGTTGCCCCGAACCCTGCACACCCCCGCCCGATACTGGAGCCATCCTTATGGCAACCCCAAAGCAAATCGCGGCCAACCGGCGCAATGCCCAGAAGAGTACGGGACCCTCCACAATTTCTGGCAAAGAAAAGGTCTCTCAGAACGCCTTGAAG
>JAJPJN010000027.1 GCA_021324185.1 Terriglobia bacterium
CCAGTATCGGGCGGGGGTGTGCGGGGTTCGGGGCAACGGAGGAGTTAAGTTGCTGGGGCGGAAGGAAATATATTCCTGGGAACTTTTGAACTAAAAAGGAAAAGCCCCTGAGCAACATCTGCTCAGGGGCGTTGAAGCAAACTTCTTAGAGGAAGAGACTCAGGCAGTCTTGCGTTTTCGCAGGCGGGCGATTCCGAGAAGCGCTAATCCGCCTCCGAGAAAGCCGAGTGTTGCCGGCTCAGGAACCGCTGTCGGGGCCGGGGCGAGCATGGCTGCATTACCGCCATCCTGCACAGAAAGCGAGCCACACGTGTTGCAGAACGTCGTTGCATTGGTATCGACTTCCAACCAGTAGCTGGTGGAACCGAGGCCGCTCGGCGGCTTGGTACCTAGCGTATTCTGGCCGCTCGCATTCAGAAAATCGAAATTGATGGCAGCGCCCGAAAGGGTACGATTCGAATCCGACGGAGCTACGCTGCCGCTGGACGTAACATACCCCACAGCCGTGGTGAAACCCGTGAAGTTTACCGCGGTCACGAGTCGAAGGTTATCTGTAGTGCTGTTGCCCGTGTTGTTATTGGTGATCTGGTAGAAGAAGTCCAGCGTGCCGGACGTGGTTCGATAGACCATCGCTTCACCTTGCACTCCATTTACCAGGCTGCCGACCCCGGGCGTCAGTGTGGTGCTTCCGGTGTCGAATACTTGCGTTGCCCCAGTGGGGAAACTCGCTGCTGCCGGTACTGGTGCCACTGTTTGTCCTGGCACCACCATTGTTGTCGCGAAGGTACTACTGGCGAACAGTATGCCGATCGCGAATGCTCTTATTTTTCCCATGTTTCTTAGCCTCCGATGCTAAAGTTGGGGACTTAATCCCATTACATTCAACCTGATTCTAAGGGTTTTCTGGAGGGGGAATCAAGGCTTTAAAGATGTTGGAAGTACTAGTTGATCCAAGGTACCCGTAATTTTGCGATCAAATCACGGTTTTTTTCGAGCGGCTGGCGGCGGGGCTGGGTGGTTACGTTAATTCCGGTAGAGATTCTATAGAACGGGAGAACCTTCCGAAAATGAAGCCTATTTTGATTGCAGTAGCTGCATCTGCTTTATGTGCGTGGCCGGCGTTCAGCCAGGCCAAGACGGGCGCTGACCAGAAGTTCGTGGATTTTGCGGCCCAGACGGACATGATGGAGGCCAATCTGGCGCAATATGCGCAAGACCATGCGGAGGCGCAAGGTGTGAAAGATTACGCCCAGATGTTGAACTCCGATCATACGAAGGATTACAGCCAGCTCACCGATGCCGCCACCAAAGCCGGACTGACGGTGCCGAAGGGACTGGATGCGGTACATGACCGGAAACTGGCTCCGCTCGAGAAAATGAAGGGCACGGCTTTCGACCATCGCTACATCTCAGAAATGATCACCGGGCATGAGCAGGCGATCACCGAATATAAGAGGGAAGCTGACAAGGGCGAAAGTCCCGACATTAAGGCTTATGCGAACGCGGCGCTGCCGGTTCTGCAGAAGCATCTGGACCGGGCCAAGGAGCTGGCCAAAGAGAAGACCAAGTAGCACCCATAAAATGGTCATGTGACTTCGGCCGCGCCGGGCATCGCTGAGATTCGATCGAAGATCGCCGCAGGCGAGCGCATCGGCGTTGAGGAAGCGCGGCGGCTGTGGTTTGAGGCAGGCGACGCAGAGATGCGGGCGCTTGCCTCCCAGGTACGAGCGCGTTTTCACCCGCAGGATCGCTGCACGTACCTGATCATGCGGATTATCAATTACACGAATGTCTGTGTCGCGCAGTGCGATTATTGCGCTTTCTACCGCCTGCCGGGCCATGCGGGCGGGTATGTGCTCAGCCGGGAGACGGTTTTCGAGAAGCTGGACGAACTGCTTGCGCTGGGCGGCGATCTGGCGGCATTTAACGGCGGGTTCAACCCGCATCTGCCTCTGAGCTATTACTGCGATTTGTTTGCCGCTATACGGGAACGCTATGGCGACCGGCTGGAGTTTTACGCGCTGACGATCGCCGAGTTTCTGTACCTGGCCGACCACGCCAAGCTGGATTATGGGGAGGCCGCAGAGCGGTTCAAGAAGGCGGGCGTTCGTTGGATTACCGGGGGAGGCTCGGAAATTCTGACTGAAGATTTTCGGGCGCGGCATAGCAAGTTCAAGTATTCGGTGGCCGAATATTTTGAAGCGCAGCGGGCGCTCATTGAAGCCGGGGTAAATACAACCGCCACGATGGTGATCGGCTTTGACGAGACGATTGACGAACGGCTGGAACACCTGGAACGAACGCGCCGGTTTCAAGACGAAACCGGAGGACTGAAAAGCTTTCTTTGCTGGACGTATAAGCCGTACTTTACGCAGCTAGGCGGGATCGAGATCGGCACGGCTGAATATCTGCGGCATCTGGCGCTAGCGCGCATTTATCTCGATAACATTCCGCGGATTCGCACTTCCGTTTTGACGCAGAATGAGCGGGCGCTCGAAGGGCTGCTGTATGGGGCAGACGATTTTGACCTGCCGATTGAGGATGAAGTGACGCAGAAGGCGGGGGCGACGATCAGTTTGGATTTTGAAAAGATTCTGGCTTATGCGCGGCAGCTTGGATTTGTGCCGGAATACCGGCATGTGCAGGGGGCGGAGAAGGCGCCGGCTGGAAAGCCGGCGGCGGGCTAGAAAGCCCGGCCCCACGAAGGCCAAGAAGCCAAGGAAGCCAAGAAGCCAAGGGAGCGGGAAGAGCTGCGGTTCCGATAACATCGAAGTGCATGCGCATTTTTGCACTGCTGGTATTGGCGTGGATCGGCTGGGCAGCACAGGCTGCTGAAAAACAACATTGGGCTGAGCTTCGCAACCAGATTGAGCGGACGCTGCATGTTCCCGAACCATTGCCGAATCCGCAGCCAAAGGGGTACGGGCAGTTTTCACCTGCTCCCGGGGTAACGGCGGATCGGGTTGCGTATTCGACCGCATACAGCCTGCGTGTTCCGGCGATTGTGTATCATCCCGAGGGAGCCACCATCATGCAGCATCCGGCGATTGTGGTGGTGAATGGCCACGCCGGAGACAAATCTTCGTGGTATGCCTATTGGGCCGGCATTCTGTATGCGCGCGCCGGGGCGGTGGTGCTGACCTACGATCCGATTGGTGAATACGAGCGCAATGCAGAGCGGCGGTCCGGGACCAACCAGCACGATGAATATATTGCTCCGGACGATATGGCGCGGCGGATGGGCGGGCTGATGGTGACCGATGCCATGCAAGCGGTTAGCTATCTGCTGACACGAAAAGATGTGGACCGGAAGCACATTGCGGTGATGGGTTATTCGATGGGCTCGTTTATCAGCTCACTGGTTTGCGCGGTCGATACGCGCATACACGCTTGCGTTCTTGTGGGCGGCGGCGACCTGGACGCGCCGGGCGGGTACTGGGATAGCAGTTACAAAAAGATGTGCCAGTCGATTCCGTACCAATCGCTCCGTTTTCTAGGCGACCGCGGGGCGGTATTGTACGCGCTGATGGCGAAGCGCGGGCCCACGCTGGTGTGGAATGGGACCGCCGATAAGACGGTCGACATTCCGCATCACGATGAAGCCTGGTTTGAAGACTTGCGCAAGCGCACGATTGCGGAACTTGGGAACTCAAAAGATGTATTTGAATTCGGCTTCACGCCCGGCGGCGGGCACCGGCCATATTTCGTGACGAAGCCTGTGGCGCTGTGGCTGGAGCAGCAGTTGCATTTTCCGAATTGGACCAAGAAGCAGATTGAGGAGATGCCCGAAACGCAGATTTCGGATTGGGCGGCAAAGAACGGCCTGACCACTCCAAGCAGCCTGAAAAATGAAACAGGCGAAGGCGGCACGATGGCTTTAGGCAACGACATTCCGGCCGTTCCGCGCGCCGAGCTGCATGCGATTCCCGAAGCAGTGTGGGATGCAGAGCGCGACAACTTCGTATACGAGACCTGGGTAGATCGCGCCAAAACCGCAGTGGGTTCGGGGGCGCCTTAACAGTCACTCCATGCCCGATTCCAAACTGCAAATAGTGCCGCTCGGTGGCCTGGGCGAGTTCGGCATGAACTCGATGGCGCTGCGGTATGGCGACGACATCATCGTGGTGGATGCGGGCATCATGTTTCCCGAATCCGAGCTGCTGGGCGTGGACGTAGTGATGCCCGATTTCACCTATCTCGAGCAGCACGCCGAAATGGTGCGCGGGCTGATCCTGACGCATGGGCATGAAGACCACATTGGCGCGGTTCCATTTCTGCTTTCTACATTGAACATTCCGGTCTATGGAACCGAATTCACGCTCGCTCTGGTCGAGCGCCGGCTGGAAGAACATGGCGTGCTGGATCAGGCGAAGCTCAATGCGGTGCGGCCGGGCGATCGCATCAAGCTGGGTCCATTTTCGGTGGAGTTTATTCACGTTACGCATTCGATTGTGGCGTCGGTTGCGCTGGCGATTACAACACCGCTGGGGGTGGTTATTCATACGGGCGATTTCAAAGTCGACCCTACTCCCACCGACAATGTGCTCTTTGATCTGCACACGCTGGCCGATTACGGCAAGCGCGGAGTCCTGCTGCTGCTTTCGGATTCGACAAACGTGGACCGGCCGGGGTACACCGAAAGCGAACGCGCGGTGCGGCCGCGTTTCGAAGAGCTGTTTTCGCGGGCGGAACGGCGGCTGGTGATTTCCTGCTTCAGCAGCTCGATTCACCGGCTGCAACAGATTCTGGATCTGGCGCACGAATATGGGCGCAAGGTGGCATTTTTAGGGCGCAGCATGCTGAACGTGACAGAAATTGCGCACAGCCTTGGGCTGCTGTCTATTCCGGATTCGACCTTGCTGCGGCCGCAAGACATCATGCAGATGAGCCCGGAGAAGGTGGCGGTGGTGGTATCGGGCACGCAAGGCGAGCCGATGTCGGCGCTGTCGCGGGTAGCGGTGGATAATCACAAGCATTTGTATCTACAGCCGGGCGACACGGTTGTGTTGAGCTCGCGCATTATTCCGGGAAACGAGAAGGCGATTTACCGGATGATGAATCATATTGCGCGGCGCGGCGCGGATCTGGTGTATGGAACGATGAAGCCGCCGGTGCATGTTTCCGGGCATGCGAGCGAAGAAGAGCTGAAGCTGATTCTGAATCTGGTACGGCCGCGCTACTTCGTGCCGATTCATGGCGAATACCGGCAGCTTTCGAAGCACGTGTCGCTGGCGCAACACCTGCGCTTTGCGGGCCTGGAAGATACGTTCATTCTGGAAGCGGGGGAAACGCTCGAGATTGATCATCTGGGAGCCCGGCGCGGCGAGAAGGTGACGGTGGGGCGGGTGTGCATCGATTCCGGATCGCTCGATGAAGTGGTGGAAGACATCATCATTCGCGACCGGCGCCATCTTTCTGAAGATGGGTTTGTGCTTCCGATCATAGCCATCAACAAAAACAGCGGCAGGAGCGAAGGTCTTCCGGAAATTGTCAGCCGCGGCTTTGTCGCCGGCGACAACACGGCGATTCTGCAGGAAGCGCGCAGCGTGGTGGCGCGGACGCTGGAAACGTCGACACCGGAAGAGCGCGGCGACTGGGGCGTTATGCAGGAGAAGATCCGAACGGACCTCAAACGCTTCCTGAGCAAAGAGACCCAGCGCCGCCCGCTGATTATGCCGGTGATTCTGGAAGTGTGAGCGTTTAGGCTATGCGGAGGCCTGTTCCCATTTCGGCCAGTGGCCGGCCGGCTGCCTGGTTGTCACGTTGACCCGGTTAAACACATTGGTGGTCGCAATGGCGAGGATCAATGCGGCCAGCGCTCGTTCGTCATAGTGCTTCGCGGCCTCGTTCCAAATCTCATCGGGGACGGGATCGGGGCGGTCAGCAAGACGCGTGACCGCTTCGGCGAGAGCGAGCGCGGCGCGCTCGGCATCGGTAAAGAACGGAGCATCTCTCCAGGCCGAGACGGCAAACAGGCGCTCGTCCGTTTCACCGGCTTTCCTGGCGCTAATTGCTCCTCCGTGGACGCAGAAGCTGCATCCATTGATCTGGCTGACGCGCAGATGAACCAGTTCGAGTGTTGGTTTGGGGACGCCTGCCTGTTGGGTGGCCGCATAGAGAGCTTGCAGCGGCTTTACCGCCTCGGGCAGGACCATGGCTGGATTTTTCATTCGTGGCTGTATCATTTCTTCTCCTTGGCACATCGACTACATTTCGTTCGTCACTACGGTGACGAACGGCATTGAGGATTTGTGACCGATGAGGGAAAGCGAATGGCTGGCGGGCGAGTTTGAAAAAAATCGAAGTCATCTGCGGGCAGTTGCGTACCGCATGCTGGGCTCGGCGTATGAAGCGGATGACGCAGTTCAGGAGACGTGGCTGCGGCTGAGCCGTTCGGATGCGGGGAAGGTGGAGAATCTCAAAGCGTGGCTCACGACGGTGGTGGCGCGCATTTGCCTGGACATGCTGCGCTCGCGCAACCTGAAAAGAGAAGAGCCGCTCGAATTACCGGATGATCCGCTGCCGGCAGCGCCGGAGGAAGAAGAGGCGAGCCCGGAGCACGAGACGCTTATGGCTGATTCGGTCGGGCTTGCAATGCTGGCGGTGCTGGATACTTTGCCTCCGGCCGAGCGCGTGGCGTTTGTGCTGCATGATGTCTTCGATATGGCATTTGAAGAGATTGCGGCGGTGGTGGGGCGTTCTCCTGCGGCCGCGAGACAGCTCGCCAGCCGCGCTCGCCGGCGGGTTCGGGGCGCGGCTCCGGCTGCGATGGCTGATTCGGATCGAAGACGGCAGCGGAGAATCGTAGACGCGTTTCTGGCGGCTTCGCGCGATGGAGATTTCGAGGCTTTGCTGGCATTGCTGGATCCGGCTGTTGTGCTGCGAGCAGATGAGGTAGCGGTGCGCTTAAGTGCGGCTCGGGCGGCTCAGGGTGCGTTTAAACTCGCGCCCGAGATTCGCGGCGCGGCGGCGGTAGCCGAAACTTTCAAAGGAAAAGCCCGCGCGGCTCAACCTGCGTTGATCAACGGCGCTTTGGGATTCGTGTGGGCTCCCGGCGGGCAACCTCGGGCGGTGTTTCTGCTGGCCATTTCGGGCGAAAGAATTACCGGCATCGATTTGATCGCAGATCCGGAGCGAATTCGCGAGCTAGAAATAGAGCTGCACTAATTTCCCGAATGGACAAGAACAGCACGGAGCTGGCGGAAGGCAGTCTCGTTGAAACTTTCTTTGAGGCGCTCCTGGGGCGGCACTTTTCCGGTCGACGTGGTTTCTTTGGCGTTGGCGCGATCGAGAAGAGCCTGGGCGCCGGCGTCGTCGGGATTCTGGGCGAGCAGCAGCTTCAACTGCCTGGCTGCTTCGTCAAAGCGATTGTTCTTTAGCAGCGCAAGACTCAAGTTGAACAGGTAAGTGGGATCGCTTTGATCGCCTTCGAGAGCGCGCCGGAAGTCATCGATAGCGGCGGCCTGATTCAGTTCGTTTTCGGCGGCGCCGATGTTGTTGTAGACCTCGCTGAGCGGGAACTGCTTCGCTACCTCATGGAAGTAACCGTTGGCGGCGCTGTAATCGCCGGCGCGGAAGGCCGCCAATCCCATATGAAAGCGCGCTTCGCCGTAACGCGGATCATTGGCCGGAATACGATCGAGCCAAACCACGGCCTGGCGATAATTTTTTTGCTTCAGCTCGAGTTTTCCGAGCTCGAATGCAGGACTGGGAAATTTAGGATCCAGCTTGGCGGCTTGTAAGAGCCATTTTTCCTGCTGCTCCGGGTTAGAGGACATCAGGCCGCGCACATAGCTTTCTTCCGCATCGAGCCGGATGAGCTTAGCAGAAGACAAGAACTGCTCGACCGGGATGTTTGCGGAGGGCTCAACGTATTTCAGCGTCTGCCAGGCGAGATGTTCCTCGAGGCGCGTCAGATCGGAAAGTCCACCGGCTTCGGAGATCTCCGGGCCATCGTGCAGTTTACGTAAATCGAGAAAGCGGGCAGTAATACGAATGGAGCTATCTTTTAACTCGGCGGTAGGGGAAGGTAAGTTGATCTCGTAACTGCCGTAACATACAAGATCGACATCGAGACTCTGGCCCAGACGGATGATAGTGGCTTTTGTGTAGCCTGCATCCGGGCGGAGCGAAAGCCGGCGCAATCCATCGGCGCGGGCCTCGCGATCCAACACGATCTGGTTTGCTCCGGTTAATTCAGTCATCAAGGTATCGGCAATACTTTCGCCGACCCAATTGAGATCTGAATACTGCGAATTGTTGTGAAACTGAAGTATCAGCAGAGTAGAAGCTTGCGCACCGGTTGCAAAGAGGACGCTAGAGACAAAAAAAAGGAGACGGCACAAAGGCACGTCTCCAGATTATCAACGTTGCTGATTTTTGGCTATTCCATGCCGTTCGCGTTGGCGCCGGACGCACCGAAAACGATCTTGGTGTTTGTACCGCCGATGCGGACTTCCTGCAGATCGTTGTTGTTGTCATACTGCAGTTCCGTGGTTGCGTATTTGGTCGGGTTGGTTTCCGCCTTGGCAGGCACTTCAATCTGCTGTTTACCGTGTACTAAAACGGCCGTGTTGTTGTCCTTCAACTCGACTTTGTAGTCGCCGGCCTTGACCTGCTTGCCCGCGATGACGGAATTGTCGAGTAATGAAATCTTGTAAGTAACCCCGGCTGCGCTAAGCGTCATGAGTCCGACGGTGGTAAGTGTGAGTAGAACGTTCTTAAACATAAAATCTCCTTTAGATTAGACGCGCTAAAGCGGCTTTAGATGCGCTTTGCACTTGCGGCGGCCGTTTTGCCCGCCGCCTTCGCATATAGATACGCTGGCGGTGGTGGTGAATGTTACGCGCCGAAAGTAAAGGAATGTAAGCGTGATAAGAAGCTGCGGCTCTCACGGATAGCGGCCTGTTGTACATCAGTATTAGAACCGAATCCCTTCAACCAGCGAAGATCGCGCTCGGCTCGAAACCAGGTGATCTGCCGTTTGGCATAGTGCCTTGTCCTGATCTGACACTCGGCGACTGCTTTTTTAAGAGGCAGCTCGCCGCGAATGAATTGCACGGCCTGTTTGTAGCCGAGCGACTGCATCGGTTTTGAGTCGTGTGGATAGCCGAGAGCGAGCAGCCGCTCGGTTTCTGCAATCAAACCGTTTTGAAAAAACCACTCGCTGCGTTCATTCAAGCGCGCATACAGCAAGTGCCGTTCGGGCGCGAGTCCTAACTTCAGCGCTGCGATTCCGGAGAATGCCTGGCGGGGAGCCGCTTGCGCCCGGGTAGCTGGCTCTCCGGTTCGCAGCATGATTTCGATGGCGCGAATGAGTTTCGGCGTGTCATTGGCGTGAATGCGTGCTGCTGCGGGCGGGTCGTAACGGCGCAGCACACGATGCAGAAAACCGGGGCGGCGCTCTTCGGCTGTTTGCAATCGCTTGCGCAATTGCACATCGCGCCCCGGAGCCGGAGAGAGGCCGTCGAGCAAGGCTCGCAGATAGAAACCAGTGCCGCCGACCACGATGGGAATGCGGCGGCGCTGGTGTATTTGGGTGATGATTTGCCGCGCGAGACGCGCATAGCTGCCGGCGGAAAGTTCTTCACCCGGGCCGATCACGTCAAGCAGATGATGCGCGATATTGCCCCGGTTTTGAACCGGAGTCTTGGCCGAGCCAATGTCGAAACCGCGATAGACCTGGATGGAATCGCAATTCACGATCTCGCCGTTGAAATGGCGGGCGAGAGCGAGAGCGAGTTCGCTCTTGCCTGAGCCGGTTGGGCCGAGCACAACAAGGACCGGTGCGGCGAAAGTACTCATTCATTTATGGAACGAAGGCGGAGCGCTTTGCATCCTCCGTTTAAAGCGTATTTAGGGCTATACTAAAGGCGATAACTCTGTCAAGAGTTAAACGCCACTTGCTCCATCCGAAGCGTTCGAATGCCTAAATCCCTATTCAAATTGTTACGCACTCCTGGTGCACTTATCCTGCTGCCGGCCGGGTTTTTGTGTTTCGGGCAGACTCCGGCGCAGAGTCCCGATTACAAACCCACGCTGCCGCCGGCAATTAAGCAGGCGCCGTCGTTAAAGGGCCAAGCGTACTACCATTTTTCGCTGGGCCACTTGTATGAGGAACTGGCGGCATCCAACGGGAATCGTGGCGATTACCTGAATAAAGCGATTGAAAACTTCCGGCTGGCGATGAAAGAAGACCCGCAAGGCGCTTCCTTCCTGGTGGAAGATATTGCGGAACTCTACCGCGCGGCGGGACGCACCCGCGAGGCGGTGGAAGAAGCGGAAAATGCTCTCAAAGCGAACCCGGACGACCTGAACGCGCGCCGCGTGCTGGCACATATCTACACGCAGGAGATTGGCGACCCCAATACGAATCGCATCGATGAGAGCATGGTGCGCCGCGCCATTGAGCAGTACAAGATCGTCACGGACAAAGATCCGAAAGACGTGGACAGCCTGATCATGTTGGGCCGGCTGGATCGCGTTCTGAGCAATTCAGTGGATGCGGAAGCGGCGTTCAAGAAAGCGATTACGGTTGATCCGGATAACGAAGATGCGGTTACGGGGCTTGCGAGCGTCTATTCGGATCGCGGCGATGCGCGTTCGGCTTCGGATCTGCTCGAGAAGTTGACGAAGAAAAATCCGTCGGCTCGGGCGTATCTGAGCCTGGCGAGCAATTACGAGCAGATGAAGGAGTGGGCGCTGGCGGCTGACGCGCTCAAGAAAGCCATTAGTCTGGACCCGACGCATGTGGAGTGGAATGTTCAGCTCGCCGAATTTCAGGCGCGCGCCGGGCATTACGATGAAGCGCTCGAAACGTATCAGGAGCTGGCCAAACTATCGCAGCAGGATGCAACTCCCTATCTGGGCATGGCGCAGATCTACATCGAGCAACAGAAGTATTCGCAAGCTCATCAGATGCTCGATAAAGCCAAGCAGATTGAGCCTGACAACCTGGAAGTGAAGGACACCGAAGTTCAGCTTTACGACAAAGAAGGGAAAACGGGGGATGCGATTGCAGTGCTCAACGACATGATCGACTCCACCGCCCGGCGGACTTACGATCCGGCGCAGCGTGATGTGCGCGCGCGCATGCTGGAGCAGCTTGGGATGCTCTATGAAAAGGACAAGCAGTACGACAAAGCGGTGGACACGTTCCGGCAGATGAGCACGGTAGATCCGGATAAGGGCGCGCGGTCCGAGGCGCTCATTGTGGATACGTACCGCAACGCGAAGCAGTACGCGAAAGGCGAGCAGGAGAGCGACGCCGCTCAAAAGAAATATCCCAACGACAGGACATTGCGCGAAGTTCGCGCGCAATTATTGACGGACGAAGGGAAGACAGACCAGGCGGTTGCGGAGTTGAAAAAGCTGCTCGACGGCAAGAACGATCGCGAGACGTACCTGGCCATTGAAGATGTCTATCAGAAAGCCAAGAATTACGGCGAAGCGGCCAAGGCTCTGGATGAAGCCGAAAAGCTTTCGACCACGAAGGACGATAAGGCGGCCGTCTATTTCCAGCGCGGCGCACTTTACGAACGGCAGAAGAAGTACGATCAAGCGGAAAAGGCTTTTCGCCAGGTATTGGATAACGTGAATCCGAAAGATCCGATTTACGCCTCCACTTTGAATTACCTGGGCTATATGTTCGCGGATCAGAATATGCGCTTGCAGGAAGCTCAGGAGCTGATTAAGAAAGCGCTCGATATTGAGCCGAACAATTACGCATTTCTCGACAGCATGGGTTGGGTTTACTACCGGCTGAACCGGCTCGATGACGCCGAGCGGGAGCTGACGCGCTCCATCCAGATCGAATCCAAGGACCCGACAATCCATGACCATCTGGGAGATGTGTACTTCAAAGAGGGCAAGCTGAAGGAGGCCATCGCGCAGTGGCAATCCTCCTTGCAGGAAGTGAACGCGGGCAACCCCACCGAGATGGAGCCGGAGGAGATCGCGAAAGTTCAGAAAAAGCTGGATAACGCGCGCGTCAAGCTGGCCAAAGAAGAAGGGCCGAAGCAGAACAATCAGTAATCAGATCTTCAGCAGCTCGCGCAATCGTTTGGTCTGAATGCGGCTGACCGGGATTTCGGTCTGCTTTTTATCGTCCATCTTCAATTGGAAGCTGGATTTGAACCAGGGCACCACTTCTTTGATGCGGTTGATGTTCACCAGAAAAGAGCGGTGAACGCGCCAGAACAGGTTCGGATCGAGATTCGATTGCAACTCTTCGATGGTCCGGTAATTCGATTGGCCTTCAAACTGCGTCGTCACGACGGTGATCAAGCCATCATCGATGGTGGCGTAGATCATATCCTGCGCATCGACGATCAGATTGCGGTTATTGTTTTTGACTAGCAGTTTGGTGCG
Organism: Terriglobia bacterium; assembly: GCA_021324185.1. Taxonomy (GTDB): domain Bacteria; phylum Acidobacteriota; class Terriglobia; order Bryobacterales; family Bryobacteraceae; genus Bog-105. The sequence goes on from JAJPJN010000027.1 coordinate 12,370, forward strand.
CTGGATGGGCGGAGGCGGCGGGGCGGCGCGTTTAGCCGGCTCGCTCGCGGAGCGATCTTCCAAGGCCCGGCGCGCCCGGGCGACGGTTTCGGCGAGCCGTTCTTTTTCGACCGGCTTGAGCAGGTAGTCCAGAGCCTCGAGGCGGAAGGCCTCGATGGCGTAGTGCTCGTAAGCGGTGGTCAGGACGAAATGCGGCAACGGGCCACCGCGCTCGCGAAGCCGCCGGATGACGCCCATTCCGTCCAAGCCGGGCATCTGGACGTCGAGGAAGACCAGATCGGGTTCAAGCTGCTGGACCAGATCCAGGGCTTCGAGGCCGTTGGCGGCCGTTTCGAGGATCTCGATTCCCGGTAAGTCTTTAAGTAAGTAGGACAATTCGTCGCGCGCCAGTTGTTCGTCGTCAGCAATGAGAGCGGTGACGGTCCCGAGAGACGGGCCCAAGGGAACCGTCGCTGAGGAGAGGCCGTGCGACATCGACTGCTAGTATAGCGCCTGGGAGGCCTATACCGGCCTTCCGCCCGCGGGTAACCAGCACACCTTGCCCGCCGGCAGTCCAATGCTCGGAGTGTTTCGATTGTCAAAACAGCCCAATGTCACGATCGCGCCTGCGACGGGCCGGCTCGGAGTCCTGATTCCGGGAATGGGAGCGGTCAGTTCTACCTTTATCGCCGGGGTGGAAGCGGTGAAGAAGGGCTTAGGGGAGCCTATCGGCTCGCTGACGCAGCTTGGGACGATCCGGCTTGGGAAGCGGACGGAGGGGCGGACACCGCGGATCAAGGATTTTGTCCCGCTGGCGCCGCTGGAATGCCTGTCATTCGGCGCCTGGGACATATTCGAAGACGATGCCTATGAGGCGGCGAGCCGTGCAAAAGTACTAGAGCCGGCGCTGCTGGAGCAGTTGAAAGAGCCGCTTTCGGCGATCCAGCCTATGCGGGCGGTATTCGATTCGGATTACGTGCGCAGAATCGACGGGCCGAACCGGAAGAAAGCCGCGAGCAAGATGGAGCTGGCGGAGGCGCTGATGGATGACATCCGCGAGTTCAAGGCGCGGAACGGCTGCACGCGCCTGGTGATGATCTGGTGCGGATCTACGGAGGTTTTTCATAAGCCGGCCGCCGTGCACCAATCCTTAGCGGCCTTCGAAGAAGGGCTGCGAAAGAGCGACCCCGAGATTGCCCCCAGCCAGATATACGCCTATGCCGCGCTCAAGCTGAGGGTGCCCTTTGCGAACGGGGCGCCTAATTTGACCACGGATGTACCGGCGTTGCTGGATCTGGCCCGCGAGAATGAAGTGCCTATTTGCGGAAAAGACTTCAAAACCGGCCAGACCTACATGAAGACACTACTGGCGCCGGGGTTCAAGGCCCGAATGCTGGGCGTGCGCGGGTGGTTTTCGACAAACATTTTGGGGAATCGCGACGGCGAGGTACTGGAAGACCCGGGGTCTTTCAAAAGCAAAGAAGAGACAAAGCTCTCGGTGCTGGAACAGATTCTTCAGCCGGATCTTTACCCGCAGCTTTACAAAGATCTGTATCACGCGGTGCGCATTAATTACTACCCGCCTCGCGGGGATGCCAAGGAGGGCTGGGACAACATCGACATTTTCGGATGGCTGGGCTATCCGATGCAGATCAAAATCGATTTCCTTTGCCGGGACTCGATACTTGCGGCACCCTTGGTACTAGACCTGGTCCTCTTTCTTGATCTGGCGCAACGCGCCAAAATGAAGGGCATCCAGGAGTGGTTGTCCTTTTACTTCAAGGCACCGATGACCGCTCCGGGGTTGTATCCGGAGCATGATATTTTCATCCAGTTGATGAAATTGAAGAACACACTACGCTGGATGCAGGGCGAAGACTTGATTACCCACCTCGGACTCGAGTATTACGACTAATATGCTAAGACGGCGCGGGGGTGGCGCCGTCAAACATATAAGGTGTGATGAATGCCCCAGGAAGGCTCTGGCGGATCTCGCAGCGCCAGAAGAAAGAACAGGAACACAGGCGAGGATAGCACTCCGAAGCGCATCCTTGTGATTGGCGGCACCAATTTCATTGGCCGCCTGCTGGTTCCGGAGTTGCTGCATCGCGGGCATGAGGTTCACATACTCCATCGGAAATCCCGGCATCCTTTCAGCAAGCGCGTTCATAACCTGGCGGCGGACCGGAATGATGCTGCGGCGGTGCGCAAAGCCGTTGGGTCCGTGCGCTTTGATGCGGTCTATGACAATGTCTACGACTGGGAGCACGGCACTACCGCTGCCCAGGTAGAAGCGACCGCCCAGATCTTCGACGGCAAGGTGGGGCGGTACGTGTTCATGTCGAGCGTGGCGGCTTATGGCGACGGGCTGAACCATCACGAAGGCGACGCGCTGGCGCCGGACGATCATCCGAATCCCTACGCGCGTAACAAGGCGATGAGCGAGCGGGCGCTGTTTCGCATGCATCAGCGCACCGGGTTTCCCGTGGTGACGTTGCGGCCGCCCTTTATCTATGGGCCGGATAATCCGTATTACCGGGAGGCCTTTTTCTGGGACCGGTTTCGCGCCGGGCGTCCGGTCATTCTGCCCAGCGAAGGGCACCGGCTCATGCAGTTTGTCTATGTCAAGGATCTGGTGGAATTGGCCGTGAAGGCGTTGGAATTGCGCAATGCGGCCGGGCATGCATTCAATACCGCGAATCCAAGGGCAATTACACAGCATGAACTGCTGCTGGATCTGGCACGAGTTGCCGGTGTGAAGGAACCGCACCTGGTTTCCATTCCGCGCGATCTGATTCAGCGGGCGGGCGGGCAGGCTTTCGGCAGCCACAAACTGTATTTCGGAGATTACTTTGACGTGCCGGCGATCACGCAGATTGTCACTAAGGCGCAGCGGATGCTCGCCTTCAAACCGACAGACTTTGAGACGGGATTAAAAGCTACTTATCGCTGGTATCTGAAACACCGGGCTTTTCCCAAGCCTGATTTCAGTTTCGAGGACGAGTTGCTGGCGCGTTTTTCGACGCTGATTCCGGCGCCGCGATCGGCGTGATTATTGCGTGGCGCGGAATCCCTGCCCGCGCAGAACCTTACCGGGCAGCGCGTTGGTCATTTTGCCTTCGCTGATTACGGGAACGCCGTTCACGAGCACGTACTCCATCCCGACAGAAAGTTGATTCGGATTCTCAAACGTGGCGAGGTCGCGAATGGTGGCGGGATTGAACACGACGATATCGGCCCACATGCCGCGTTTGAGCACGCCGCGATCGGTCAGGCGCATTCGTTGCGCCGGCAGGGCGCTGAATTTGCGAATGGCGTCCGGTAGCGACAGCAGCTTTTCTTCCTGTACGTACTTGCGGAGAATGCGCGGGAAAGTTCCGTAGGCGCGCGGGTGCGGATGCTCCTGGCCCAACAATCCGTCGGGGGCGGCGCCTTGCGAATCGTTGCAGATGGAGACCCACGGCTGCTTGAGCGCGTAGGAAATGTCATCCTCGGACATTGCAAATACGGCGACTGACATCCCGGGATCCTGAATCAGCAGATCGAAGATGGTATCGATCGGGTCTTTGTTTTCAGAGCGCGCGATCTCGGCAATGGTCTTCCCTTGCAGCGGGAGCAGAGCGCGATTTTGTACCACGCTGACGAGAATGGCTTGCGGGCCGGGCACCTCGAGCCATTCGTTATCCCAGCCGGAAGTCTGGGTCTCCATCTCTTTACGAATGCGCCCGCGGGTGGCTGGATCTTTCAGCCGTTGCACCATCCTGGCGTCGCCGCCTTCGTGGGCCCAGGGCGGAATGAATGCGGAGAAGGTGTTGAACCAGGCTGGATAGGCGTAGGTGTCTGCCGAAACGTCGATTCCTTGCGCGCGGGCGTGATCGATGCGCGCAACGATTTCCGGCATGCGTCCCCAGTTGCGTTTTCCCGCTGCCTTCAGATGCCAGATTTCGACGGGAATGTGCGCTTCGCGCCCGATGCGAAACGCCTCATCCAGAGCTTGATCGATATCGTCACCCTCGCTGCGCATATGCGTGGCATAGATGCCACCGTATTTTGCCGCTTCGGAGGCAAGCGCAATCAACTCCTCCGTTTTGGCGTATGGCGCCGGCGCATATTGAAGCGAAGTCGAAACGCCGGCGGCGCCCTGCTCCATGGCCGCGCGAACCAAGGCCTTCATTTGTTGCAACTCATCCGGAGTGGGGGCGCGATTGGCTTCCTGCAACACCATGCGGCGCACCTGCGTGGCGCCCACGTAGCTGGCCAGATTGATCCCCATGCCTTGCTTTTCCAGGCGGGCAAAGTACTGGGTGAAGGTGCGCCAATCCGGATGGATGCCGTAGTGCAGGAAGCCGGGCCGGTCCGCCGCGAGGATCTGCTCGTTCAAGGGCGCGATGCTGCTTCCTTCGCCAGTGATTTCCGTCGTTATGCCTTGGAAGATCTTCGATGGCAGATGGGGATTGACGAGCATGGATAATTCGGATTGTCCGAGCATGTCGATGAATCCGGGCGCGACAATCAGCCCTTGCGCATCGATGGTTTGGCGGGCGTTGGCGCCCTGCAGCACGCCAATCTGCGCGATGCGGCCATTTACGATGCCGATATCGCCCGAATACCAGGGAGAGCCGGCGCCGTCGATAATATGGCCGTTGCGGATGATGAGGTCAAAGGTTTGGCAGGTGATTGGCATGCAAAGCCCCAAGGCGGCGGCAATTGCGAAGAAAGCTCTGAGCATGGAGGGGAAACGATTAAAGTTACAACATCTGTGTTAACCAACGCACCATAAAACGTCCAACCAGTATGAAAACTGTACTTTTTTCTTTAGCGCTGTTTGCCAGCACGGTTGCACTGCCAGCCTATAGCTATCAAGTCAAGCAGGACGTGAAGGATGTGGGCCACGACTCGAAAGAAGCTGCCAAGGATGGAGCTCATGATGTCAAGAAAGGCGCGACGAAGTCGACACACGCGGTAAAGAAAGGCGTGCATAAGACCGCGACGAAGGTTTCCGAGAAGACGCGGGATACGAGCACGCATTAGAGCGGCGTCTTACAGCGATCGTGGCGGAAGTGGCGGCGTGAGGAGAAAACCCACGCCCGTCCGGTCCGCCTTCACCCGTTTCTCTTGGGTGCGCCGTAAAGGTTCGGTCGTGCTCGTTTGCCGCCTTTGGGCCCGCGTTCAGGCCAATCGGCCCAAATTCCCTAAACGCTTGTTTCCTGGAGGGCCTCTTCCGCTACTACGGGCTCCTCGACCGGCTCTGGTTCGGCGGGAATATCTTCGGCTTCTTTATCCACAATCAGCGGCGATTCGCAGACGCAGCAATCGCTACAGCGGTGGCAGCGCTGGCAGAGGTGGTTTTCGCATGTGTCCTTGGTGCAGTACACACAAATTTCTTGTGAGCTCTCACCGCAAATCGAACAGGTAAAGGTCATAACGGCCGTCATTTCTTTCTCGCCTGCCTGGGCGGGGGCTGGCTCAGGAGCGCGCGGCAGCGCTGCGCCTCTTCATCGGCCACCTTAAAATTCTGTTCGGTGCTGGCAGCCAGATCCCGAATGTAATCGCGAAAGCGCTCACGGCTGGTGAAATTTTGCGCCAGCAAAGCGCTGAACTGCTCGGCGGTGGCGCGATCCGCATAATGCTGCGCTCCTTCACTCAGGCTGCGCGCCGTCACGTCTAACGCTTCCAGACGGAAGTAGAGGTCCAGCGCCAGAGGGAGGCTCTCGATTTTCTGCTCGAGCAGTTGAGTTGTAGCCGCTACATCGCGTAATTGCTGCTGGGCAGTCTGCCACTGGAGGATGTATGTGGACGGCGCTCCCTTTTCGTCATACCAGCGCTGGGGATTCAAATTCGCAAGCACCGGGCGAAGCTTTTCATCGTTCTTCTCTACCTGCGCGACAATCTGGCGGGCATCCCAGGGCGTCTCTAAGCCGGCGATCGGGGGCGCACTCTGTTTGGGAGGAGAAGCTGTTTGTGCGCCCAAGCTCAACACGGAGAGGGCGAACGTAAAAACCGCGCGCATAACTCATATTATCGGCGCGAAGCAGCAGAAGCGGCGCGGGATGGGCTCATTGCCGCAGGACAGCGAAGCGGGCGATGGAATAGCCGACGGCGCCCCCAAAGAAGACGTCGGACGGAAAATGGGCAGACCCGGTAATTCGTGAAAACCCCACCGCGGCCGCGAGGCCATACGCCAGCGGGGGCACCCATCGGTGCGAGTGCCCGTAGCGCCGCGCTACTACAGTTGCTACCGCAAAGGCGGCAACGGTATGGCCGGAAGGAAAGCTGCCGCTGACGTGATTTGCGCCCTCGAAGAACGAGTCGGAGTAGTTATCGGAGGTACGAATGGTAACCGGCCGCCGGCGGTCGGAGATCAGCTTCAGCGCGAAGTCGACAATTTCGCCATCTATGGCAGCTTCCGCCGTTAACAGCCCGGTATGTTTGGCATAGTCATCTCCCGACAAAAGTCCGGCAGAATAAAACACGGCGGGCGTCAGAACAATGCCAGTGGCGGTGCCGGCTGAGGAAAACACCGAGTTGAACGTTCCGTTGTATGTGTTCTGACGGAACCAGCGTGCATCGTACTGGTCCGCTGCTACCAGACCAGCGGTCGCTCCCAAAACGGCTAAGACAGGAACCAGGTGCTTGCCATGCACGACCTCAGAGGGGAACTTAATGAAGGCCTGCTTCTGATCTTCGAGAGTGTGGGGGACAAATGTGCTGAGATCGGTGGTGCGGCCCGCGCCGGAATCCGAGATTCCGCCGGCCGGTGGAGTATCCTGCGTTTGGGCGCGCACGCAAAGGCTGCACAAGGTGAATTGCAGCGCCGTAGCCAGGGCGAGCGAAGCAAAGCCGCGCATAACTCATTTTATCGGCGAGAAGAAATGTCGGGCTGTTTTCGTAATATTTGCGTGATCGGGGGCGGGCCGGCCGGCCTGGCGGCCGCGATTGCGCTGAAGAAGACGGGCCGTAAAGTAACGGTGTTCGATTGCGCAGCGCCGCCGATTGATAAAGCGTGCGGCGAAGGGCTTCTGCCGGGCAGCCTGGAATCGCTGCGGCAACTCGGAATTGAGATACCGGCGGATGCCGGCTTCCCGTTTGGCGGCATCCGGTTGACAGACGGCTGCTCTTCAGTGGCCTCTCATTTCCCGGGTGCGACAGGAATGGGCGTGCGGCGCACGAAGTTACACGGGCTGATGGTTGAGCAGGCCACGCGGGCTGGCGTATCGTTTGCCTGGAATTCGAAACACATCGAAGTTGCGCCGGGTGGTGTGCGGGTGGAAGGGCGACTCATCGAAGCCGATCTTGTGATTGGCGCCGATGGGCAGAATTCCGCAATACGGCGGCGATCGGGATTGGGTGCAGTGACGCGGGAAATCAGACGCTACGGTTTCCGGCGCCATTACCGCATCGCGCCGTGGTCGCCCTATGTCGAGATCTACTGGGGGCGGCGTGCGCAGGCCTATGTTACGCCCGTGGCGAAAGATGAGGTTGGCGTGGCGGTGATTTCGGGGCGTTCCAAGCGGCGGGTTCAGGAAACGCTGGCTGATTTCCCGGAGTTAGACCGGCGGTTACGTGACGCCGAGCCTGCTTCGGCCCAAATGGGAGCGCTCTCGGTTTCGCGAAGGCTGCGCTCCGTTTATCGAGAGAACATCGTTTTGATCGGTGATGCCTCGGGTTCGGTGGATGCGATCACAGGCGAAGGGATCGGCGTAAGCATCAGGCAGGCGCATGCGCTGGCCTCAGCAGTGGAGCGTGGCGACTTGCTGCAATATCAGCGGGAGCATCGCAAAATCATGCGCCGCCCGCAGGCGATGGCGCTGTTGCTGGTTGCGATGCAGCGCAGCACGCACTTACAGCGCCGCGCGCTGGCGGCTCTGGCGGCGAATCCTGCGATATTCCGGTCACTGCTCGAAGTGCATGTTGGGGCAACTGGTTTTGACAGCCTTTGCTCCTGGCGCTTGCTCGATTTCGGTTGGGCGTGCCTGTCGGCGTAACCGCTCTCATCCCAATTTCGCGAGTTCAGCGCGGTAAAGGCTGTTTTGCGGATAGTGGCCCGCAAGCCAGATGAGCAACTGACGCGCGGTTTGGCGATCTCCGTCGCGCAGTGCGGCGATGGCCAGCAGAAGACGTGCGTAGGGCAGGAGAAAATGGCCGTGAGCTGCAGTCATGCGCAGCTTTCTGAGCCCGTCCTCTTTGTCGGTTTTCGATCCGGTCGCGCGCAACGCCCAGCGCAGCGGAGCCGGCTTCTGGCTCAGTACGTAATTTTCAACCCCTATTGCGATGTAGGCGTCGTAATAAGTGGGATACTGCGCGATCAACTGCTCGGCCAGGGCGCGGCCTTTCTTCAACTCCCGCAGTGCTGCCAGATCGCGATTTTCTATCAACGCCGAATAGTCACCGCTGAGGCCGTATCTGAGAATCTCCGCAAGCATCGCATTAGCTCGCAATTTCGGATCAGATAGTTGCGCTGCTGCGAGCCGCTGCGCTTTGGCGAGATCCGAATCAAAACGAAGCTTGACGGCCGGATCGGGTTTCGCCTTCGAATTGGAAAGTTTCTTGTCGTCGGTGAGAAATTCCGACTGCAAAATGTGCAGCCGGTCGAATTCCGAAAACAGACAGGCCGCAGCATCGGAGACCGGACCTAAGGGATCCTCCGGCCGTTGTGCCTGATATTGCTCCAGAACACTGTGAGCCTGCTCGAACTGCAGGTTGTACATGTCATCGTAGGCGCGATCCAGCAGCGTATCTCCCGCTGCGCAGAATCCTGTGAGGCACAGCAAAACGCTCAAAATCTCAATCGCGCGCAGTCTCTGCATATTGTTCCGTCATAAGTTGGACGGCGCATGGACGGCTCCCGGTACGAACTACTCGCTATATTCGGACCGAGGACTTGCATTTGGAAGATCGAACGAAAGCAGCGGGCGAGCAATTTGCGGAACTTGTGAAAATTATGCAAAAATTGCGCGCACCAGGCGGGTGTCCATGGGATCGCAAGCAAACGTTCGACACGATCAAGTCCTATGTGCTCGAAGAAACGTATGAGGTGATGGACGCAATCGACCGGCGCGATTGGGAGGGGCTGAAAGAGGAACTTGGAGATTTGATGCTGCAGCCGGTCTTTTTTGCGCAGATGGCAACGGACGAGGGCCGCTTCGACATTGTCGATTCGCTTGAAGCGATCAACAACAAACTAGTTCGCCGGCATCCGCATGTGTTCGGCGAGGCAGTGGCTCACACGGCAGATGACGTGAAGCGCCGCTGGGATGAGATCAAGAAGGAGGAAAAAGCGCGGCAGGGAATTGCGCCGGGCGATTCGATTTTGGATGGCGTGCTGCGCAGCACTCCGGCACTTGTTGAAGCCTGCGAGATCAGCAAGAAGGCGGCGAGCGCGGGCTTCGAATGGCCTGACATCACAGGCGTTATCGAGAAGCTGCAGGAAGAAGCGGCCGAACTGGCGCATGCGCAGGCAGGGGCGGATCAGGAACACGTGGAAGCAGAGATTGGAGATCTTCTGTTCACGCTGGTGAATCTGGCACGGTTTTTGAAGGTGGATCCGGAGCAGGCGCTGCGCAAAACGAATGCGCGCTTCCGGCGCCGCTTCCGTTACGTCGAGGAGCAATTGAATGCGGAAGGCGCCACATTGCAGGAAACATCGGTGGAACGCATGGAAGAGCTGTGGCAGGCGGCGAAAAAGCAGGAAGCAGGAAGTAAAGAAGCAGAAAAGGATTAAGGGATTAACGGTTGGATTGCTGGAGGTCGTGGGCCACTTTCTCGACCTGGCGCATAACGCGCAGCGTGTTTTCGCCGTAGATTTTTTTGATATCCGCGGTCGAATAACCTTTTTCGAGCAGCGCGCGCGTGAGGTTCGGGAACTTCGAGACATCGTCCAGACCTTCCGGCGTGCAGGTGATGCCGTCAAAATCTGTGCCGATTCCGACGGCATCGATACCGCCGACCTGCCGCGCGTGGTCGATATGCGCCACCACATCGGCGAGGGTTGCACGCACGGGCGCATCTTTCGGAGCGTCGGCTGACTTCTGCGAAATAAACCCGCAGTTGATATTTATCTGAATGACGCCGCCTTTGGCTGCGAGCTTGCGGATCATGTCATCGGTCATGTTGCGTGGAACATCGGTGACGGCGCGGCAGGAGGAGTGAGATGCAATGATGGGCGCGGCGCTGGTCTCGACGGCATCGTAAAAAGTCTTGTCGGCAACGTGGCTGATATCAACCATCATGCCGAGCCGGTTCATCTCATGAACGATGTCTTTGCCCTGCTGGGTGAGGCCGTTGTGATGCGTGACGTTTGGATTGTTGATGTCGCCCGATGAATCCGCCCAGTTGTTGGTGTTCCAATGCGTGAGGGTCATGTAGCGGACGCCGAGCCGGTAATAATCGCGCAGCAAACGCGGGCTGTCTTCGATGGCGTGGCCGCCTTCGATGCCCATCAGGGCGGCAATTTTGTGCTCGCGATGCGCTTCTTCGATGTCGTGCGCGGTTAAGGCGAGCTTGAATGTATCGGGATAGCGGTCGATGATGTCGTGGTACACGGTATCGATCATCTGCAGCGCGCGATTGGCGGAATGATTACCGTTCACAAAAGTTGCTGCGACGTAGACGGAAAAGAAAACCGCGCCTACGCCACCTTGACGGAGACGCGGGATATCGGTGTGATTTTTTGGCGAATTGCCGATATCGGCGCCATCGATGGTGAAGCTGGGGATGTCGTTGTGCGTGTCGATCAGAATGGCGGATTTCGTGATGTTCTCGACTTCGGCGTCCAGATTCCTGGGACCCTTTGCGCCCGTCGCGAAAGCCATACCAAAGAGAAGAATAGCTGCACTCGAAACTGCTTTCGCCTTCGTCATCGATCCTAAACGTTACCTTCCTTGTCTGCGCGCTGTCGTATGAATCCTCTCACGTCTTTTCGTTTGATGTCCAGCAGGAGATAGCCGATGAGAGCGAAAACGGTGATGGTACCAACGTTGATGCCGAACGTGCCGATGCGAGAGAGCGTGAGAGATGCGCCGGGAAATCCGGCTACGAGGCAGTAGCCGATCCAAACCGGATACACGCCATACTGAACGGCCGCCGCGACTCCGATGAGATAGCGTCTGCCGGCATCGTCTTCGGTAATCACGCCAGCCGTCAAGCCGATGACAGCAGAGATGGCGAAGCTGGGAAGAGGCTCGAGGAAACCGTGATAGCCCATCGGCTGGCCGTGTGCGAGCGCAACGAGGGCACCGCTGAGGACGGAGACGCTACAGCTTGCGAGCAGCGCTTTCAGGCTTTGCCGTGCAAGCTGCAGATCGCCGGACCAGGCGCCGAAGCTCAAGCCAACGACTTGCGACATGAACGGCAGAAACAGGGCTGCGACAACGATCATCACAGGATCGTTTCTGAGCATTCCATAGGCAAGCAGAGTAGCGCCGCCGGCCGCGCGCGCCCAATAACTGATGGTGATGTGATTGAGCTGCCAGAGATCTTCAAAGACGTTGATGGGCGGCTCCAGCATCGGCTTGGTGACGTCGCGCGGGTGAGTATCGTTGACGACGGCACGCAGCTCGCGCGAGGTCAGTGTAGATTCGGACGAATCAAACCAGTCGGATGTCAGGACGGCATCGGCAAACTTTTTTGCCAGCGGTGTTGAGGTCTCGGCGCTGACCACTTCTTTGGTGCAATTGGGCCCGTACGCATACACCGGGTAGACGCTCACCTGAGGAATTCCAGCGCGTTTGGCTAGTTCAGCCACATCCTTCGAGCGCCCTTCGGGAACAGTAACCCTGATCTCATGCATAGTTGCGCGAACCGCTCTCTGGCGGCCGCGGAGGAGGAAACCGCTACAATGACTTCAACAGCTTACCAACTGAATCGAGGAGTTTTTCTTGCCGGCCATGTCCGACGCTTCATCACTTCCGCGCGAATACGCGCGCGGCGGATCGTCCGCCTGGAAAGCGCATGCCGCCGCCATTTCGGCTATTCTGCTCGGAATTATTTTTTTAGTTTCGGGTGGGTGGAAAGTTATCGAGCCCTACCGGTCCGGCGAACTGCTGGAACAGGCGCAGGTGCCCGCCGGGCTGGGCGTTTTGGGCGCGCTGGTGCTGGGCACGCTCGAACTGCTGGCAGCTTTCCTGCTGTTTACGCCGAAGCTGCGACGCTGGGGCGGATTGCTTGGTTCGCTGTTGATGCTGTTCTTTATTGGCTGGATCGGGTACTACTATCACGTGCTGGTGGGCCATGAATGCAGTTGTTTTCCGATCATCAAGCGAACCGTAGGTCCGGGATTCTTTGTTGGCGATGCAATTTTTCTGCTGTTGGGCGTGATGGCGTTCCTATGGTCACGCCCGGTGGCCAGCCTGAAAGTGCCGGCGGTTGCCTTATTGGCGTTGGTGGTTCTTGCGGGCGCGAGTTTCGGAGTCAATACGTTCCGGCGGCAGAACGTGCAAGTACCGAATCCGGTGATTGTGAATGGCAAGCCTGCCGACCTGACGCATGGGAAAGTTTTTCTGTTCTTCTACGACCCGGAGTGCTCGCACTGCCTGGCGGCTGCCAAATTTATGTCGACACTGAATTGGGGCAACACAGAAGTTGTGGGCATTCCGACACACGACCCCCAGTTTGCAAAAGACTTTCTTGGGGATACCCATCTAAAAGCCGATACCAGCCTGGAGACTCAGAAGCTCAGGAAGGCATTCCCGTTTGTCGATCCGCCCTACGGCGTGGCGCTGGACGATGGACAAGTGAAAGCGACGTTTGAGCAGACGCAGTTCAATGAGCCGCTTCCCGCGCCGCAGTTGAAGAAACTCGGATTCGTGAAATAGCGGGCGCGCGTTGCCTGCCCTTTTGATTCCGCTGCTCTGCGCTGCGGAGCTCGTTTTGTTTTTATTGCCCGGCGCGGCAATCGTAACAGCTATTTTGCGCAAACGCGAGATGCCGGCAGGTCTTTCGCTGATTGCGGCCATTGTGGCGAGCGCAGCCTGCGGGTATGTTGCGTTCTGGATCTATTTTGCGAGCAAGCTAGCGGGGCAGATTTTTTCGTATGGCGTTGTAGTGGCGGCGCTGGTTGCGCTAGCGCGAAGACGGAAGCAGGAAGACGCAAGCCGGAAGCAGGAATTAAGAGAGGCCGTTGTTCCGCTTCTATATGCGTTCTGTTTGGGCGTTTTTTATTTGAGCCTCTTGTACCTTTTTGTAAATCCGATGCAGGCGGGAGTCGATGTCGCCAACGTGCGTTTTTTCCCCGAGACGCGGCCGGGCGATAACATTATCCCGTTTATATTTGCGGAACGAATTTACGATCGTGCGCCGATCCGGCCGTTTTGCTGCGGCGACTGGCTGAGCAGCGATCGGCCTCCTCTGCAGGCAGGAATTTTTCTGTTGCAACGGCCGCTGCGAGTGGCGGGTAACACGGGATTGCAGTACCAGGTGCTGGGCACGATGCTGCAATGTCTTTGGGTGTGCGGCGTGTGGAGTGTGTTGCGAGCGCTGGGAGCTGGGATGCGGCGGTGTACGCAGGTATTGTGCTTGCTCGGCTTTTCGGGATTTCTCTTTTACAACAGCGTGTACGTGTGGCCGAAGCTTTTAGCGGCAGCATTTATTCTGTTTGTGTTTGCGATACTTGCACGCGCGATTTTAGAGCCTAGAGCGTTGAGGCGATTTGAAATAGCTCTCGCCGCATCGAGTTTCGTCCTGGCTTTGCTGGCGCATCCAGGCAGCGTGTTCAGCACGCCGGCGATTGTGGTTGCGTTGCTTTGGAAGCGGGATTTGCTGCGTTGGAAGCAAGCCGCTCTCGCCCTGCCGATTTTTGTTGCCGCGATTGTGCCATGGATGCTCTATCAAAAGTTCTATGACCCGCCGGGCAACCGGCTGTTGAAGATGCATCTGGCAGGCGTTATGGAGCCGGACCCGCGCAGCACGTTCCAGGCACTTCAAGATGCTTACGGTGGCCTGAGTGTTGGGAAGATTTTCAGAAACAAGGCAGCCAATCTGGAAAGCGCAGTGGGAATCGCTACTTGGAAAGACTTGCGAATTGCGGAACGCGAGTACATACCCTGGGCGATTGGGGTGCTGAATCTGGGCTGGGTGCTACTGCTGAGGAGACGGCTCTCTGTGTTTGCGGCTCAGTTGGGCTGGATCATAGGAGCAGCGGCCCTGAATCTGCTGGTTTGGTGCATCGTGTTGTTTGGGCCGGGGTACGCCGTTACCGAGGACGGCTCCTATGCCGATATTCTGCTGCTCTCGATTGCGCTCGCTGGATTTGTTTTGGCGGCGCGCCGATTCTGGCCGTTGATTCTTGTGGCGCAAGCAATCAATCTGATTTTTGTTTGGGTGCTGTTCCGGCCGGAATCGTTCACGCTGCCATCACGCGTTGTAGCCGCGCCCTCACTACAGTGGCCGATGCTGGTGCTGGCGGTGCTGTTCGGCTTAGCCGCGGCCGTGGCCTACGCGTTCGTCCAGCAAGAGCCGGAGTAACGCTTCGAGCTCGCGGATACGGTCGTTCATCTGCTCCAGGTCTGCCATTTCGGCTTCGGCGCATTCGGCGACTCGCCCGTGCTCCAGCGTGCCGAGCGCTTCGGCGCGCGCGCGCACGACTTTGCCTGGAATGCCTACTACTGTGGAACCGGCAGGAACGGAGTGCACGACTACCGATCCAGCGCCGACTTTTACGTCGTCACCCAGCGTGATATTTCCGAGCACGGCCGCCCCCGTGCCCACTACAACGCGATTGCCGAGCGTAGGATGCCGCTTGCCTCGCTGGCTGCCGGTACCGCCGATGGTGACTCCCTGGTACAGCAGCACGTCGTCGCCGATCTCAGCGGTTTCGCCGATGACGACGCCCAGGCCGTGATCGATGAACAAGCGCTTGCCGAGTTTGGCGCCGGGATGTATTTCGATGCCGGTCAGAAAACGCGAAAAGTGGGAGACCAGCCGCGCCAGCACGTAGCGCTTGCGCCGGTACAGCCAATGCGCGATCTGGTGAAATGCCACCGCATGCAGGCCCGGATAACAGAGCAGAATTTCGAGACTGCTCTTGGCGGCGGGATCTTCCCGCTGGATGGCACGTATCTGCTCCCGAAGTGACACTCAGCCCTTATTTTCTCCTATGCGGGCAACCCGCCGCTGATGCGCGGTGCTACATCTTAGTTCGTGAGCACCAACCGGCTCTACTATCAGGATTGTTATCTGACGACTTTCCCGGCGCGCGTTGTTGATTTAGCCGAGGACGGCCGGCGAGTCTACCTGGAATCGACGGCCTTTTATCCCACGTCGGGAGGACAGCCACACGACACGGGCGTTCTGGACGGCCAAAGGGTCATCGACGTGATCGATGAAGGCGAGCGCATCGCGCATGTGCTGGCAGGCCCGTTGCGCGAGCGCCATTCGGAAGGCCGGATCGATTGGGCGCGCCGTTACGATCACATGCAGCAGCATACCGGCCAGCATCTGCTATCGGCTGTGTTCGTTGAACTGTTCGACGCGCAGACGCTCATCGTCCATATGGGGCCGGAGGTTTCGAGCATCGAGTTATCTCTCAAGGAACTCAAGGACGCGCAGATTGAAGCTGTAGAGAATCGGGCGAACGCGCTGGTTTGGGAGGCGCGGCCTGTGCGGATTCTGTTTGAAGAGGCGGAGTCGGTGGAGGGATTGCGCAAAGCCAGCGGCCGCAGCGGAATGTTGCGGGTGATAGAAATCAGGGGGATGGATCGAAGCGCGTGCGGCGGGACGCACGTGAGGTCCACTGCCGAGCTGGGGCCGATTCAAATTGTGCGCTGGGAGCGGGTGCGCGGCAACGTGCGGGCGGAGTTTGTCTGCGGGGGACGGGCGCTGCAGCGAGGCAGGCAGGAGCGCCGCACGCTGATGGAAGTGTCGCGAATTGCTTCGACCGCGGGCGATAAACTCCCCGAATATGTCGCCGGGCTGAGGAACCGGCTGGCAGAGGTGGAGAAAACGGAGCAGCGGCTGAAAGGCGAACTGGCGCGGCGCGAGGGCGAACAGAAGTACCGCGAGACTCGGCCGGGGAAAGATGGCATTCGCCGCTGGTTGATCGAGGCTGCGGCAATCGACGACTCGGTACGGGCGCGGGCCCAGACCTTCGCGAAATCAGGCCGCGCCATCGTGCTGGCGGCAGGCGTGCAGCCCGCTGGAGTTCTGGTGGCATGCTCGCCCGATTCAGGCGTCCACGCGGGGACTGTGCTGAAAGAAGTGCTGTCCCGGGCGGGCGGCCGTGGAGGTGGCTCTGCCATTCTGGCCCAGGGAGAGCTTCCCGATGCTTCCATTCTGGAAGCGCTGAAGACAGAACTGAAATTTGAGCCGCTAACGGGTGAACCCGACCGCGAACAGGCCCAGGCCGCAGAGAAATAGGCAGAGGCCCGCGACGAGCGATATCTTCACGCGCGACGGAGCTGCAAATTCTTTCCATACCGTCGCGCCGAAGAGAAATGCTAAGGGTACCGAGAGCAACGGGAGAAGAATATCGAGGATCCTGGGGACATCGACGCTGGGCGGGGCATCGCTACCGAGGGCCGCAGCTAGAAGGCCGCCGAGACATACCGCGCCGCCACCGAAGCCCAGTAAGTGCTGGCGCAGATTGCCGCGAAAATAGGCGCCGAATTTCAACGGGCCGCCTTCGATGGTGATGTTCAGGAAATAGAAGTTATAGATGATCGTCGAGACCAGGACGCCGATGCCGAACAACAGCATGCCCGCGTAGGCGCCGAGACCCAGGTCGCCGGGAACGCAGTTTTGGAGCGCCGGCACAAAGAACCCCATCGCCAGCCCGCCGATAAGTGCCACCACAACGCCACGCACCGATCTTTGTGGTGCTTTGCGCTTGGGCGACAGAAGCGTTTTCGCCTTGCGTAGAGGCGCTGTTTTCGCCTGCCCGGCCGCAGGCGCACTGGCTGCGGACCCTCCCGCCTGGCCTGCGGTGACCGGCTGTGTATCTTTTTTCGACGCCAGAACGGCGGCTTCACGGAGACGGGCTGAGCGGATTTCGAAGACTAAGCACGCGAGCATCACGACAACGCCGGGAATCAGGAAAGCCAGATTCGCCGGATTGAAGTGGAAGAAACTGCTGATTACCAGTGCAAACCCGATGGTTAGAGGAAAGGCGGTTGAAATGCCGATCAGCCCGACGGCAGCGAGCAACAGCATGTTGCCGAGATTAAATACCGCGCCCGCGATGATCGCCAATGCTTGCGCGGTGCGGCCCGCAACCAGCATGCGGTCGCTGAATGCCAGATCGGAACCAAGCGTTCCCAGAGTGAAAGCCGCGATCAAAACCACCAGAAGCCCGCCTATCGAGAAATCAATCGCGAACAGCTCAAAGCGCCACTTCGCACCGGCGGCCTTAAAGGTATTGATCCAAGCGCCCAAACAGAATAAGGAGGCAATCAGCAGAATTAAGACGGGAACGTAGGTGACCGGTAGTATCATGCCAGCCCTATACTCTACCAGTTACGCGAATTTGTCAGTGGCTATTGGGCTGGGTGAGTAATGTTGCAGGTACGGTGGGTACCGATGCCGATTCGGTACCAAAGTAATGCGCGAGAGAAAGGTTGCGATAGACATTCCCCGCGATGCTGGAAGCGATGGGCCCGCTGATGCCGCGGCCACCGGTGAGGAGAACCACGACTACGACTTTGTTCTTGGCGAACTCGTTGAACGAGCCGAACCAACCCAAGTGCACGCCGGGTTGGGCGGTGTCGGTGCATGTGCCGGTTTTTCCAAAGATCAGTTCGTTGGGATCGTAAAGGGCGCGTTTGGCGGTTCCAAACTCGACTGCGCCTAACATCCCGGCTTTCACCTGGGGCAGGAAGCTGGCTATATCGAGTTCGCGCTTAATGCGGGGAACGAATTTTTCAATCTCTTCCTGCGTACGCGGATACTGCAGGTAGTACATCGTACCGCCGTTGGCGATGGTGCTGACGATGCTGGTGAGTTCCAGAGGCGTCAACCGGATGCCATCGCCAAAACTGGTCATCATGCCGACACCGGTGCTCGGAACTTCGGAAGCCAGATAGCCCGGCTCTTCACCCGGAATGTCGAGGCCCGCTTTTTCACCCAACCCGAATAACTTTCCGTACTTCACTACCCGGTCGAAGCCCAACTGCTGTCCGAGTTTGGCGAAATAGAGGTTGTTTGAGTGCGCGAGCGCCTGCGTCATATCCATGCTGTAGCGGCGCGTCAGATGGACATTCGTGGTGGAGCCCAGAATGCCTTCACTGAGCGATGCAAGGGAGACGACCATCTTGACCGTCGAACAAGGCTGAAAGGCTCCTTTGAGAGCTACTTTCTGGTTGACGATGCTGAGGATGCGCCCGTTCTGCGGGTCGGCTACAACGACTGAGCCGTTGTAAGGACCCAGAGCATCGACAGCCGCCTTCCGGACAATCGGATCTTCCCCTTCCACCGAATCGCCGACCGTGGAATCAGCATAGGTCGGCTCAGTCCATGGATTGAAGAAAACTCTGCCCCTCGTGCGCCGCCGCGCAGTGGCCACTTTGCGGGTTGTTGCGACGTCGGTGTGCAGCAAAGCTGCCTGCGTCGTCGTTCGCGGGGCCACTCTGTTTGTGTTGGCCGCAACCACTACTTCGGAGGAAGCAACTAACTTCTTCTTGCGATGCTTTTTATGATGGACGGACGCAGCGGTCGTGGTGGGCTCGGCTGCCTGCGCCAGCAGGCCACCGAGGGCGATCGTGCCAACGGCACAGAAAATAATACGGCGAATGAGGCAGAGGTTCATCACCACCCCTTAAAAATTTAAACCAACTCTCCACACCGGCCAGACACACGGTTTTCCGGCTAGCGCAATGCAGATTACTTATATGCTAAATAGTTCGATTAATCCCGTCAACTAAAAGATTCTCCACAACTTAAAGAAACCTTCATACTTCCAAGCCGGATCCTAGCCGGCGGTCCAGCCACCATCAATCGTGATAATTGATCCATTCATGAAATCGGCTGCCGGCGAGCAAACATATAGGGCCAAGGCGGCAATTTCTTCCGGACGGCCCATGCGGCCTAGCGGCTGCCGCTCACTTAGTTGGACTCGAATCTTATCCTTCTCGTGTCTGTGGTACCGTTCCAGGTAACCTTCCACAAAAGGCGAGTCTACGGTACCCGGAGCGATGCAGTTAACCCTGATTTGGGTGGGATAATCGACGGCCAGTTGCCGTGTCATCGCGATCACCGCTCCTTTCGTTGCACAATAGGCAAATCTTCTTTCGACGCCCACGAGCCCGGCGACCGAGCCAAGGTTCACAATTGAACCGCGAGCGCGAATGAGCAGATCCAGGGCGGCGCGAATAGTGAGAAATGTCCCATCCACGTTCACTCGAAATAGCCGCCTGAAGTCAGCCAGCTCTGTTTCCTGCACGTTCCCCACCAGTCCGATTCCGGCTGAGTTGACCAGTATGTCCAGGCTGGTTAGCCCTTCAAAAGCGCGCGCCAGGCTGGCCTCGTCGGTTACATCGCAAGGCCGGAACTCTGCGCCTGCGAGGCTGGCCGCCACATCGCGGCCGCGCCGCTCGTCCAGGTCGGCAACAATGACGCGCGCGCCCACGCTGGTGAAGAGCCGGGCCGTCGCTTCCCCGATTCCACTCGCGCCCCCGGTGATGAGGGCGAGTTTGCCGTCTAAACGAAAAAGATCTGACATTTGGGAGCGATTGTAATATTCACAGGCCGAAGTCACGCAACGCGCAGGGATTCATTCTGCGGCTCTGCGCTCATGCCGGCCATAAACCGCGACAGGTACGCGGCGGTGGCACAGCAGGCGACCACAATGCCCAGGGCGTAACGAAGCGTCACAATTTGCGAAACAAACCCAATTGCGGGCGGCCCGGCGATAAATCCGATGTAGCCGATGCCGGTGACGGTTGCGATGCCCGGTCCCGGATGGATGCCGCGCACGCGCCCGCCTCCGCCGAACACAAGGGGGATGATGACCGAAAGACCGGCGCCGGTTATGGCAAAGCCGGGCAGACCCCAGACGGGAGTGTGAACGCTAAGCGCCCAGAATAGCCCGATCGCGGCCACAATGCACCCGGAGCGTACGGTACGAAACGGGCCGAGCCGCGCAGTAATGAAATCGCCGCACAGCCGGAACATGGCCATCGCGGCTGAGAACGCCGCATAGCCTTCGGCTGCGATTCCGGGGCCGCTATGCAGCACTTGGCGGTAATAAACAGCCGTCCAGTCCGCCATGGCTCCTTCCGACAGCAGAATGCAAAAGCCAATGGCGCTCAAGGCCACCAGCACCGGCGGGATCTTCCGAAGGCGCGGGCCATGGCCGGCGGGCGCGGGCGAATCGTGAGCGTCGAGCAGCCACGGAATGGCCACCAGGATTGCAACCAGATTCACCAGTCCGGAACCCAGGAAATGCAACCACGGAGCGACATTTGCAGCAGCAATCCATCCGCCGATGCCGGCGCCGCCCATTGCGCCCAGACTGAACATCGCGTGAAAGCGCGACATGGTCGGCCTGCCGAGGGCTTTTTCGACCTCAACGCCTTGTGCATTCATGGAGACGTCCATGGCAGCGGCAAATGCGCCGAAGACGAACAGCGCTGCTGCAAGAGCCGGGGCATCCCGTGCCATACCGGGGAGCACGATGAGGAGGCAAAACACGATGGAACTGATGGAGGTTACGCGTTTGCTGCCGAAACGGCCGATCAGCAAGCCGGTGAACGGAATGGTGCAGATTGCGCCGGCAGCCGAACTGAGCAGCGTTAATCCGAGCACTCCGTTGTTCAGATGAAGCTCGCTTTGCACAGCCGGAATCCGCGATACCCAGGCGCCGACTATGAGGCCATGCACCAGAAAGAGAATGACCGTGCCCCACCAGGCGGGGCGGATGCTGGTGCTTGTCACTTCCTGTTTTGAGCCGGCGCGGCGAGTGAGGCGAGCGAAGTGGCCGCGCGTGTGCGCTTGCGCGTGTAGATGGTGATCTGCTGGCCGCGCGATTTCCAGGAGATGAGTTCGTTCAGACCCAGGGACGCGCATTGCTCGCTGGTAATATCCGGCTGCCAATCGTAAAAGCGAGTAAGAAGTTTGCGAATTACGGGATAATGAATGACTCCGCTGTTCGGCGCCCAGGTTCGCGTGTATGTGATCAGCGCGTCGAAGCTGCCGGGTGGCAGCTTCTGTATGGAATCGAAATGGAAATCGGTGGTTTCTATGGTGTGCAAACCGGTTTTGACGAAGCCATAATCGGGTTCGCGTAAACCAGCCGTGTAGGGCCAGGCGGTAGCGATGGTGCGCTGCGGGAAATTCTGCTCGGCGAGATTGGCTGCGATCTGTTGGAGGTGAACGAAATCGACCATGGCCAAGTTGTTTTCATACGGAAACGGATAGGGCGGATTCCACCAGAGATTCGCCACCAGACCGCCAACCAGCGCGCCCGTTGCGGCAATCGATACTTTTTTCGGTACGCAGGTCAGCGCGGCCGCTACCGCAATATAAAAGATCGGCAGCGTGGGCAGCAGATAGCGCTCGAGCTCGGCACCGCCGAAAACCGAAACCAGCACAAGATTGCCGAATCCTACCGCCATCGCAACTTTCCATCTGCGGCGCCGGAAGGGCGCGCACAGAAACAAAGTGAAAAAGATAATGAGCGTGCCGATCCAGCGGAACTCGGCGATGAACAGGTAATACAAACGGCGCGCAAACGAGAGCGCCATGCGCACCGGGTGCAACGCGTAACTCACGTTGTAGTGCGCAAAACCGGGATTCCCGAGCCAGTAGCCGGTGCTCCGATGCAGCACCACCAGCCAGCCCGCGAGCGCCAGGGCCGGCGCTACGAAATAGGCGGCCTGTCTCCACTCTCTCCTCAACAGCAGTGCAATGAAAAAGACGAAGGGAACCACGATCCCTGTCTCTTTCACCAGCACCAGTGCGACGCATGCCGCTGCCGTCCATCCATGGCGCCGTTTTATGAACAGCAGCAGAGCGAGAACGGTGAGGACCATAGCAGGCATGTCCAGTTGGGCCATCATGCTCTGGGTGAAGAACAGCGGCGAAACCAGCAGTAAGAAGGGCGGCAGGAACGCGGGCGCGCCTTTGGTTCCCTGAGTCAATTCGATTGCCAGAAGAAATGTGGCGAGGAGGCCGGCGCTGGCCACCACCAGCATCGCTAGGCGCGTTAGCGGAATGCTGTAGCCGAACAGCTTATAGAGGAGCGCGAGATATGCCTCGACGCCCGGCGGATGCACGTTCGGGATAGTCGAGTGCGGGATCCACCAGCCGTGGCGCACAATATCGAGTGCGGTGGGGACGAACTGGCCAAGTTCATCCCAGAAGTAAGGTAACTTCAGCAGCGCAATGTGAATTGCAAAGAGCGGAATAGCAAAGAGCAGCCAAAAAATAACGAGGTAGTGAGGGCGTTTGAGTTTCGGCTTTGCGTCTGCCAATGCAAACGGAGGCAATTTCGGCATCGGCGGCCGCGGTTGCGCCGGCATTCGCTATTGAATCAGCTCGCCCGGCGCTTGCGCTTCGAGACGAATCTCGCCGAATGCCGCTTCGTACTGTTTGAGGTTCTGTGACAGCAGATTCGCCAGCGCTTTGGCTTGGGGAGGGCTCAGGTAGATGCCCTGAAAATTTTGAATCGTGACCGCATCAGGCGCCGTTTGATTGATGGTGCCGAACATCAAAAAGAAATCCCATAGGCTCACGCGCATCTGCACGCTATTGGCATAGTGCTCGCGATAATCCGCCGTGTTGGTAAGTACAAATTTCGGCTGCGGCTGTCCTGGAGTCATGCCTTTAGTATCACTGACACGCGCATGTCCTTCTCATGAAATAATGATGCGCAACAGGAGCGGCTGATGAGCTATCGCATGGCGTCATGGATCGGCGGTCCTGAATTGATCCGCTCTATATTCCTCCGCTCTGCATGCCTCACGCTCTTAGCCGGCTGCATTTACTCCGGCGCTGCACAAACCGCTGTTGCGCCGGGGAGCATGAAGGTTCTGGCCGATGTCGATCCACGATACGTCTCCTATAACGTTGAAGCTGTCGAAGTGACAGGAGGCCGCTTCTGGGCGCCGTACAAATCTTTCGCGCGCAATACGGCTGCCGCTCCGTCGAGCGGCAGTACCGGGAACCCGATCCCGGTCATCGACTCCAGCCGTTTCCAGTACCGCCCGCCTATCGATCTCGCCAACACCAAGCTGCGCAACCTGGCCGCCGCGCTTGGCCCGGCGTACCTGCGCGTTAGCGGCACCTGGCGGAATAGTACGTATTTTCAGGACAATGACGAACCGCCTCTTAAGACTGCGCCCGCAGGTTTTGACGGCGTCCTCACCCGGGCGGAGTGGAAGGGGGTCGTGGATTTCGCGCGCGCCGTCGACGCAGCGATTGTCACGTCGGTGGCCACGAGCGTTGGAACCCGCGACGCCAAGGGCGTGTGGACTCCTGTTCACGCGAAGGCCTGGTTCGACTACACCAAACGGGCCGGCGGCCGGATTGTCGCGGCAGAGTTCATGAATGAGCCCACGCTGCTCAATCTCGGCAGCGGTGCGCCGAAGGGACATGATGCAGCCGCTTTTGGTAGAGACGCTAAGATCTTCGGCGATTTTCTGCGGCGTGAATCACCTGGAACCATCTATCTTGGCCCGGGCAGCGCCGCGGAAGATCTTCCGCGCCCGCCAGCGAGTGGCGGCTTCCATCTTCAGATCGTCCCGACCGACGATCTTATGAAGGCCACGGGCCCCATTTTCGATGCATTTTCGTATCACTTCTACTCGATGCCTTCGCACCGATGCCTGGGAGAGAACGGCGCGAAGAAAGACGAAATTCTCTCGGCCGAATGGTTCGACCGCAACCTGACCGTCGAGTCGTTTTACGCAGGGAAACGCGACAAGTATCTGCCCGGCAAACCGCTGTGGCTGACCGAAACCGGCGAAGCCTCCTGCGGCGGTGACACTTGGGCGGCGGAGTTTGCCGACAGCTTCCGTTTGCTGGATCAGTTCGGCAGCCTTGCTCAGAGAGGCGTCCGCACAATCATGTACAACACGCTGGCAAGCAGCGATTATGGCCTGCTCGATGAGGAGACTTTCGATCCTCGCCCGAACTACTGGGCGGCCCTGTTGTGGAAACGCCTCATGGGAACCCGCTCGCTAGAGCCCGGCATCGGGCCGGCAAAAAATCTTCGCGTTTATGCGCAATGCATGAGGAATGAACGGAGGAGTCGCCCTGCTGGTCCTCAATGCCGATAAAACCTCCAAAGCATCGCTGAAATTGCCGGTTTCCGGAGAACGCTATACGCTTTCCTCGCCGGATCTCTTTAGTACGACCGTGTTGTTGAACGGCAAAGAGCTGAAGGCAGGAGCTGAGGGCGCTGTTCCTTCCATCGAAGGACGACCCACGAATGCAGGAGTGATTCCCTTCGCCCCGCTGACGATTACATTTCTCGCGTTTCCTTCGGCGGGCAATTCCAGTTGCGGACGCTGATTGAGCGGAAGCGTCTAGCGATTCGCCCACGCCACCACGGCCATGGCTGCTAATGTCCCCGCGAACAGCGGCACGACGCCGCGCTTCTTGCGTTCGGGCACAACCACGTGAAAACCAAGATATAGGAAACTGCCCGAGATCACGGCCAGCACGCCCGCCGTCCACCATGCGCCGAGCGCTGCCGCACCGGAGTGGTTCGCTGCCGGCTCGATGAATGCCGCAAGTGCCGTAAGTGCTTCTATGGCGCTCCCGGCGGCGATGGTTTTGCCCGACGCGCGCAGCGTCCTGCGGATCACCCATCCGAGCGCAAATCCTTCCGGGATCTTGTGGAGCGCCAGTCCAGCGGCAACAGCCACGTTCGTCACCGGCTGTGAACCGAGCGCGCGCATGCTCCAGCCGTCGAGAAAGCAATGAAGCGACGTCGCAATGAGCAGCGGAGCAATGGCTCCGGAACGCGGGGAGTGGCCGGTATGCATAAGCAACATATCGAGTGCAGCAATCAGCGCGAAAGCTGCGCATACCAGCGCCACCGCACCGGCCCAGCCGGAGGTTTCGGCCACTTCAGGGATGACCCAAAACAGCGCAATGCCGAATAGCAAACCGCCTCCGGCCGCACCCAGACTGAAGGTCCAGAAGCGCGCCTGGCCGGCGAATGCGCCGGCAATGACGCCACCGATCGCGAGGAGCGTCAGCAGAACCGGCATTTCGAGCGGGAATGTTTCCGGCACGGGATGGTGGCTTCTAAGCTGCTATAGAACCAGCTCGGGGCGCTGGCGTATCTCCAGGCATCCTTTCCCCGTCGGCAGCACTTTCCCTGGATTCAATGCGCAGCTTGGATCAAACAGAGCTTTGAATTTTTTGATAAGGTCGAGAGTCGCTTCGGGGAAGAGGTGGGACATCAACTCCATCTTTTCCATTCCGACGCCATGCTCGCCGGTAATGGAGCCGCCCACCGAGACGCAATATTCGAGAATCTCATCGCCGGCTTTTCGGGCGTTCTCCAGGCCATCGGGACTGCGCGGGTCAAACGGAAGAATGGGGTGCATGTTGCCGTCGCCCGCGTGGAAAACATTGCTGATTGCGATGCCATATTTTTTCGCGATCCGGTCAATGGCGGCGAGTGTGGCAGCGATTTGCGTGCGCGGAACAACTCCGTCCTGAACGTAATAGGTGGGGCTGACGCGACCGATGGCGCCGAAGGCATTTTTTCTGCCCTTCCAAAGCAGCTCGCGCTCGGCGGCGCTTTTGGCGACGCGAACTTCGCGCGCGCCGCATTCTTTGCAGACTTCCGCGATGGCCTCCGCCTGTTCCTCGACGGCCTCAATCAGGCCTTCCACTTCGATCAGCAGAACCGCCGCGGCATCCAGCGGATATCCCGCGTGCGTTGCGGCTTCCACCATGCGCAGCATGGGTCCATCGAGCATTTCGAGCGCTACCGGCGTAATACCGCGCGCTGTCAGGGCTCGAACCGAATCGCCCGCCATAGCGACCGAGTTATAGATCGCCAGCATGGTCTTAACAGCTTCCGGCTGGCGCATCAGCCGCACCCAAATTTTGGTCACCAGCGCCATGGTTCCCTCAGAGCCGGTCAAGAGGCCCACCAGGTCATAGCCGGGCGCATCGAGCTCTTTTCCGCCACATTGAATCACGGTGCCGTCTGGAAGAACTGCTTCGAGCCCCAATACGTGATTAGTCGTGACGCCATACGCGAGCGTGTGCGGGCCACCGGCGTTCTCGGCGACATTGCCGCCAATGGTGCAGGCGCGCTGGCTGGATGGATCGGGCGCATAGAAATAGCCGAATGGCTGAACCGCAAGCGTGATATCGAGGTTCACGACGCCGGGCTGGACGATCGCACGCTCGTTTTCGATATCGATCTCCAGAATGCGGTTCATGCGCGCGAAGGAGATGATCATTCCCCCGGCGCGCGCGATGGCTCCGCCGCTCAGCCCGGTACCAGCGCCGCGCCCGACAATCGCGAGATTATGCCGTTGCGCCAGCCTCACCAACGCCACGACGTCCTCGGTCGTGCGCGGAAATACAACTACATCCGGAATCGATTTATCGACGCCGCCGTCGTACTCATAAAGTTTCAGATCGAGCGGATCGGAAAGCACGGCATCCGGAGAAAGCTGCGACTCGATAGCGGCGAGTATGTGCGAATCGAGCGGCATCTGAGTTTGAGAGCTAGAGCAGGCTCTCGACGTACTGCTTCATGTCGTCGCTGAGCCAATTTTCCGCGTTGGCAAGTTTGCGCACGACACGGCCGTCTTTGATGATGTAGGTTTCCGGGTACTGGAACGTCCCGTACTCGGCGCTCAAATTGGCGTCCGGGTCGCGGGCCGTATCGAATGATACATGTACGTGCTGCAGGAAACTGCGATATCGCTGCGGATTCTTATCCACGCTCACCGCAACCACCACGACGCCATCTTTGGCGAACTCCTTCTGAAACTGATCGAGTGACGGTATCTCCTGAATGCACGGAGCGCACCAGGTCGCCCAAAAATTGAGCACCAGCACTTTGCCGCCGAAAGAGTTGGGCGTGATGTGATGGCCCTCGTCCGTAGTCAGATTGAATTGCGGCGCGTTGCCGCCCTCTTTGGCAGAGGTATCCCTCATACTGTAGGCGATTACGCCAATGAAGGCCAGCGTCAAACCGAAGATCAGCGCCCGGAGCGCGTTGTTTATGTT
Organism: Terriglobia bacterium; assembly: GCA_021324185.1. GTDB lineage: Bacteria > Acidobacteriota > Terriglobia > Bryobacterales > Bryobacteraceae > Bog-105. Next base: position 39,481 of record JAJPJN010000027.1, read on the forward strand.
CACAGTAGGAGCAGCGAAACCCGTCCTGGCAGAACGGGTTCCAGGGACACAGACATAGCCGGTAATTCCAGTATCCAATGCCTGCTCACCGGCATCCAATCTCTGTCGATGTTTGTGACGCGCAAAGTGGAGTTTTCCGCATCCCATATCTGCCGCTTGCCGGACCTTAGCGACGCCGAGAACGCTACTCTTTTCGGTCCTGAATCCAGTCCTCACGGGCATGGACATAATTACGTGCTGGAAGTCACGTTAGAAGGCGAACCCGATCCGGTCACGGGAATGGTGATGGACCTGAAAAAGCTGAAAGACGTTCTGGAAGAGCAGGTCGTGGGCCCCATGGATCATCGATTTCTAAATTTGGAAGTAAAACCCTTTGACCGAATTGTGCCGACTACGGAAAATATCGCGCGAAATATATGGGACCGGCTGGCGCCTTTGCTGAACACACCGGCCACATCGCTGGCCCGTGTCCGGCTGTTTGAAACGCCCGATCTGTACGTCGACGTCACGCGGGAGGCGCTTTAATGCTAAGCCTCACCCGCCGCTATCATTTCAGCGCTTCGCACCGGCTGCACTCGCCTTTGTTGAGCGCGAGCGAGAATGCGGCAGTGTTTGGTAAGTGCAACAACCCGCACGGCCACGGGCATAATTACGTGTTGTCGGTCACAGCGGCAGGCGAAGTCGATGAGCGAACGGGGCTTCTGGTCCGGATAAAAGATCTTGACCGGCTGGTCGATGAAAAAGTTTTACATTTGTTCGCACATCACGACATCAATAGGGATGTTCCTGAGTTTTCCGGCCTGATTCCGACTACCGAAAACATCGCACTGATCATTGCCGGGTTGCTGCAGCAGTCCTGGGGCGGGTATCTGGACGGCGCGAAAGTGCATCTAGAGCGGGTGCATGTGCAGGAAACGGAGCGGAACGGATTCGAAGTGGTGATCTCAGCCGCGCCGGTCATAAACGAATTTCGAAGAGAAGGTGTACTGGTCCATGCGTAAGACGAACACTCGAATGCGTGAAAAAGAGCGAGCCGGCGAAAAAGGCTCAGTTATTGAATTTCAGTCGAAGTTGCCTCAAACGCCGGTTGCAGACCACGTGCGCGAAATACTCCGCCTGTTGGGCGAAGATACCGGCCGCGAGGGGTTGGTCCGCACGCCAGAGCGTATGGAGAAGGCGCTGCGTTATTTGACCAGCGGCTACTCGGCAGATGTGCAAAAAATTGTTAACGGCGCGCTCTTCGACGTCGAATATGACGAGGTTGTCATCGTTCGCGATATCGAGTTCTTCAGCATGTGCGAACACCATATGCTCCCCTTCTTCGGCAAGATGCACGTCGCCTATTTACCCGGCAAGAAAGTGATCGGGCTCAGCAAGATTCCTCGCATTGTGGACGTTTTTGCACGACGCCTGCAGATTCAGGAGCGGCTCACGACGCAAGTTGCCGAGACTCTTCAGGATCTCCTTTCGCCGCGCGGGGTTGCCGTCGTCTGCGAGGCGCGTCACTTTTGCATGATGATGCGTGGTGTCGAAAAACAGCATTCGGGCGCTATCACCAGCGCCATGCTGGGCGCGTTTCGAAACAACAAAGAGACCCGCAACGAGCTGCTTTCGCTGATTGGCCCGCGATCGCAGACCATCTGACCGCCGGAGTGGAGAACCCATCAGTCCGGCGGGCGCTTTCCATCGTCCGGCTCACGTTTCTGCTGTTCCCGGTTGCATGCTAGCATCGGGTCATGAATGACCAGAGCCGCCTGTTTGAGGCGGGTCCGGATCCTTTCGGGCGGATGTGGAAGGTGCAGTTTCGCTGGCTCCAGACAGGCATAAGCATCCGGCACGCGAACACGGTGGATGTGAAGTTTTTTGTTACGCCGGACGGTGGCGAGACAGAAGAAAAAGTGGTCTCTTTGCCCCACGAGGAGCTTCTGCGGATCGCACGTGAGAGGCAGCGGAAATTATCCGATGCCTATTGCATGCGGATCGCGGCGGCCCACCTCCGGCATATGATCGAAACTTCGGAGGACATGGAAAAGACGCTGGTTACCGTAACCCCGGAAGAATTGGCCCGGTACGACCAGCAATTGAACGGTGTAACGGTTCCACAACATCGCTAATCCATTCGGGCGAGTGGAAGGCGCTCTGCCCATGCTAAGTGTATTTTGTACGCTAACAACCAACCCCGGTTCATAGTCAAACGAGGAAATTATGGTCAGTTGTCCTAAGTGTGACGCTCCTATCGACGTGGAAGAAGAAGAACTCGACGAAGGCGATGTGCTCTCGTGCGATGAGTGCGGCGCCTCGTTAACGGTCGCCAGCGTAAATCCTGTCGAACTCGAAACAGAGGACGAAGAAGACGAAGATGACGAAGATTTCGATTTCGACGAGGATGAGGACGAAGGTGAGGAAGATGAGGAGGACGAGGACGAAGAGGAAGGGGAAGAAGATTGGCGTTAAATTCCTCCCGGCCGCTCTTTTAGTGTTGGCTTCGGGCGCCCCGATTTGTTTCGCCCAGGCCCAGGCTCCCGTTATTGGCGAGCCGGGTACGCAAAAGGTCCGGTCTATTGTGGGCACCGTTCTCGATGGGCATGGCGCGCCTGTACCGCACGCTATCGTTCTGCTCAAGGATATGAAGACGCTGCAGGTTCGCTCCTATATCGCGCAGGACGATGGTTCTTATCATTTCTACAATCTGAGCACTGATATCAACTGGCAGCTCCGGGCCGAAAGCGGCGGGCTCACTAGCCCCGAAAAAACCGTGGACGTCTTCAACAGCCACAAAATCGTCAAGCTCAACCTGAAGCTCAAGAAGAAGCTGAAGACCAGTTAGGCCTCACCGCTCGGCTGCATTTGCATCCACATCAAAGAGAAAGTACGCGCCTTGCGCGGCCAGCAGCTTGAGATGGGCTCCATCGTCCAGCAGCTTCTGCGTAGCCCAAGTGAAGTTTGTTGTATCCGCGCACAGCAGGAAATGCGGATGCTGTGAAATGAATTCGCGATAGGGCGGCACTTGAAGCGGGATGACGCGGCTTAAAAACTGCAAATTCAGTTCGTCGCTGTTGGCGCCCGTGTAACGGATGGCATCTTCACTGCTGGTCAGATAAAACAGCCGGGACTTAACCAGCGGCAGCGCGTAGTGCTGGAACTGAAGATAAAAAACAGCGGGCGTGACGGCTACCGGCAACTCGCTGCGTTCGATCAACGGCATCCAGGCCGTATCTTCGAACGGGTGAGGAGGACCGGATAGAGATACGTTGTTGCGTGCTTCGTTCGCAAGGATCTGGGGCGGCGATTTGAACAGATACCAGGCGAAAAACACAACGACGAATGAGGCGGCCAATACACAATCTGCGCGGCTGCTGCGATAAGCCAGCAGAACCAGTGAGAGATGGTGATACCCACCGCAATGTAGAGGATGTAGCGCGGAACAAAAGAGCCGATGAAATAGGAGAGCGGAAATATACAAAACGGAAGCAGCGCAAGCGCGATAACCGCAACTGCCTCATGCATCCTTTCCGGCGCGGGCGACGGCCGAACGCGTGAGCGGCGGAACAGGTTGGCGATGCCCCACAGGATGATACCGCTGAGGATGGGGAACAGGGCCATATCGAGGAGGATGCGATACGTGTTCTGAAAAATCCCGAAGTTGGGGCGGTTCCAGTAATGGCCCAGGTAATTTGCTCGCGCGGCCAGGAGTGTGAGGGTCATATCCATCGGCAAAAAAGCGCCAGGTATCGCTCGTGGTGGGAAGAGTTGCCGGGTAGTAACACCAAAGCTCGTCGTACCACAGCAGCTTCGTCTGCGCGATGGCACAGGATATCGCCCAGTAAACGATGGAAAATCCCACGATGATGAGCACGCTTCGCCGCTCAAAGAAATTGGCCACGCATTCAGCGCCAGCGCCTAATTTCCCGATGGGGGCTGAGGGGGGTAACGTTTCCTGGTCAGAAGCTAACATTTGGATCGAGAACCGGCGGAGGCAGAACACGAAAGTTTGAGCATAGCCCGCAAGCCGCGTGCAAAGCGATTGCTGCATGCCGGTGAACAAGGGCGGCAATCGCGCGCTTGCGAGAAAATGCCTACATGCAGCCGGACCACGCAATCCGTTCGATTCGAGAAATTGCTCTCGTGCCGATCATCCGCGCGCCCAACGCAGAAACTGCCATACAGGCTGTAGACGCGCTGCGCGAAGGCGGCATCCAGTGCGTGGA
>JAJPJN010000043.1 GCA_021324185.1 Terriglobia bacterium
AGGCGCCGCGCCAGATGCGGAGCGTTTCGTAACAGCCGGCCACGCTCCCGCAACGCTTCGAGAACCAGCTTGATGTTTCCCTGTTGCAGATAACGCACGCCGCCGTGGACCAGCTTCGTGCTGCGGCTTGAAGTGCCCTTAGCGAAATCGTGCGCTTCGAGCAGCAGCGTTTTGTAACCGCGCGATGCCGCTTCAACAGCCGCGCCCAAGCCCGTGGCCCCGCCGCCGATCACCAGGACGTCCCAATCGCGAGTAGAGGAGATTTCCCGTAGTACGTCCTCGCGGCGCAGGCTCAAACGCTTTTTTTCACTCCTTTTCCCAATTCCGCGCCCGTTCTAATGCGCGCGCCCATTTCTCGCGCCGGTTCTGACGCTCGTCCTTGCTCATCGCAGGCGTAAACTGGCGGTCCACTTGCCACTGCCTCGCGATACTTTGCTGATCCGGCCAGTAGCCCGCCGCCAGCCCGGCCAAATACGTAGCGCCCAGAACCGTCGTCTCCGGGTTCGAAGGGCGCGTCACCGGCACACCCAGCAAGTCCGCTTGCATCTGCATCAACAAATTGTTGCGTGCCGCGCCGCCATCCACGCGCAGCTCCTGCACCGGAACTCCCGAATCCGTTTCCATAGCCTGTAAGACATCCGCCACTTGAAACGCGATTCCTTCCAGCGCCGCCCGCGCGATATGCGCGCGATTGCTGCCGCGTGTCAGCCCCACGATTGTGCCCCGTGCATAAGGGTCCCAGTGCGGCGCGCCCAACCCGGAAAATGCAGGCACCACGTAAACTCCATGCGTATCGGGAACACTCGCCGCCAAGGCTTCAATCTCTTCGGCGCTGCGGATAATCTGCAATTCGTCCCGCAGCCATTGCACCACGGCGCCCGCAATGAATATGCTGCCCTCCAGCGCGTATAAAGTCTTGCCGTCCACCCGCCACGCCACCGTGCTCAGCAATTTATTTTTTGAAACCACCGGCCGTTCGCCCGTATTCAGCAGCATGAAACTGCCCGTCCCGTACGTGCACTTCACCATGCCGGGTTGCGTACACATCTGCCCGAATAAAGCTGCCTGCTGATCGCCTGCAATTCCCGCGATGGGAATGCCGTTCAACATGCCCGCCGCGTATGCGCACACTTCGCTCGATGCAACCACCTCCGGCAGAACCGCGCGCGGCACGCCCAAAAGCTCCAGCAGTTCGTCGTCCCACTGCTGTTTGTGAATATCGAACAGCATTGTTCGCGATGCGTTCGTCACGTCAGTGACATGGCGCGCGCCTTCCGTCAGCTTCCAGATCAACCAACTGTCCACCGTGCCGAAACACAGTTCCCCGCGGCGGGCGCGCTCTCTTGCGCCGGGCACGTGATCGAGAATCCAGCGCACTTTGCTGCCGGAAAAATAGGCATCAATTACCAGCCCGGTCTTCTTCTGAATCAGATCGGCATGACCCTGGCGCCGCAGCTCGTCGCAGAAGCCGGCTGTGCGCCTGTCCTGCCAAACGATCGCGTTATGCACCGGGTCCCCGGTCTTGCGATCCCAGACAATGGTTGTCTCACGCTGGTTCGTGATCCCGATCGCCGCGATCGATTGTGCTTGCGCTCCCGCTTGCGCCAGCGCTTCCATCGCGACTCCGAATTGCGAAGACCAAATATCGATCGGATCGTGCTCTACCCAGCCAGGCTGCGGAAAAATTTGCCGGAACGGCGCTTGCGCCAACCCATGTACGTGCCCCTCACGGTCAAGCAACACAGCCCGTGAGCTGGTTGTTCCCTGATCGAGTGCAAGGATGTAGCTCGTTGGCATGCAATGAGCGTATCAATCATGCCGCGCACAACGCGCCCCAAACGCCCGCTGCGCCCCTCGAAGTCGCAAAGCTATCATCTCTGGTAGCCATGAAAACAACCCGCCGCGAGCTCTTCCGGCAGGCTGCTGGCGCCAGTGCAGTTGCACTGCACGCTTCAGCCGTTTCAGCTCTTACACAAAATCAGGGCCGTGTGATTGCTCCAGGGCCGTTTCAGCCGGATTGGGAATCGCTTAAACAATACCGGACCCCGGACTGGTTCCGGGATGCAAAGTTCGGCATGTGGGCCCACTGGTCCGCGCAATGCGTCCCCGAAGCAGGCGATTGGTACGCGCGCAATATGTACATCCAGGGCTCAAAGCAATACCAGCATCATCTGGATCATTACGGCCATCCTTCGCAGACCGGTTTCATGGATATCGACCATCTCTGGAAAGCCGAGCGCTGGCAACCGGAAGCCTTGATCGACCTATACGTGAAAGCCGGCGCGAAATACTTCATGGCGCTTGCCGTTCATCACGACAACTTCGATTGCTGGGCATCTTCCCATCACGCCTGGAACTCAACCCGCGTTGGTCCAATGAAGGACATCGTCGGCGCCTGGGCCAAAATAGTGCGCGATCGTGGATTGCGCTTCGCGGTCAGCAATCATTCTTCTCATGCGTGGCATTGGTTCCAGACCGCTTACGGCTACGACGCTGTCGGCCCGCTGGCGAATGTCCGCTACGACGCCTACCGTCTGCACAAAGAAGACGGCAAAGGCAAGTGGTGGGAGGGCCTTGATCCGCAGGAGCTGTACACCGGACCGAATATGGTCATTCCCGATGGGCTCAATACCATCAAAGAGCAAAACGACTGGCATAATGCACACGACCGCAAGTGGATCGAGGAGCCGCCGCCCGATAATCCCGAATTCGTGCGCACCTGGTTTCTTCGCTGCCAGGAATTGATGGATCGCTATCAGCCCGATCTGGTTTATTTCGATGACACGGAGTTGCCGCTGGGACAAGCCGGTCTCGATATCGCCGCGCATTACTACAACAGCAACCTGAAGCGAAACGGGAAGCTGGAGTGCGTGTTAACGACCAAGAATCTGAAACCGGAGCATCTGGGCGCCACCGTGTTCGACATCGAGCGCGGCCGCGCGAACAAAATTCTGGATCTGCCGTGGCAAACCGATACCTGCATCGGCAACTGGCATTACGATCGCGCTCTGTTTGAACAGCACCGCTACAAAACACCCCGAACCGTGGTTCAGATGCTGGTCGACATCGTGAGTAAGAACGGAAATCTGATGTTGAACATTCCGGTTCGCGGTGACGGAACCATCGACGAGGACGAACAGAAGTTTATCAGTGACTTCACTTCCTGGATGAGCGTGAACTCGGAAGCCATCTACGGGACACGGCCATTCCAGGTGTTCGGCGAAGGGCCGCCAGATGTAGCCAGCGCAGCCGCTTTTAACGAAAAGAATGCCCGCCCGTATGATGCACGCGACATTCGCTTTGTCGTGAAAGGCAACACGCTATATGCCACCGCGCTCGGCTGGCCCGAGGATGGCAAGCTGTTGATCAAGACTTTAGCCGAAGGCAATTATTCCAAGCCGGTTCATCAGATCGAGTTGCTCGGCGCCAAAGGCCCGCTGCAGTTTACGCGCGATCAGAACGGGCTAAGCATTTCGTTGCCGCCCGAAAAGCCAAACGATTACGCCTATACGTTCAAAATCGTTTAACGCCTGTTTGAAATCCGCGCGCTTATCCCGCCGCAGCCGTGGCAATTGTTCCCGCTAGCGGGCTGCTCGCCACTGCATATTCGCGCCTCGGCATGCGGCCGGCCAGAAATGCCGCGCGTCCCGCTTCCACCGCCAGTTTCATCGCGTAGGCCATGCGCTCGGAGTCTTCGGCTTCCGCAATCGCCGTGTTGAGCAGCACGCCGTCGTAGCCGAGTTCCATGGCGATCGCAGCATCGGATGCTGTGCCCACACCCGCATCCACCACCAACGGTACCTCCGTGATCGCTTGCCGCAGAATTTTCAGATTGGTCGTGTTCTGAATCCCGAGTCCTGAGCCAATCGGCGCGGCCAGGGGCATAATGGCCGCCGCGCCCGCGTCGATCAACTTGCGCGCGTTCACCAGATCGTCGTTCGTATAGGGAAAAACGACGAATCCTTCTTTTACCAGCTCCCGCGTGGCTTGCAAAAGTCCTTCGTTATCGGGAAATAGCGTTTTCTGATCGCCGATCACTTCCAGCTTGATCCAGTTGGAAAGGCCCACTTCGCGCGCCAGCCGCGCCGTGCGAATCGCGTCTTCCGCCGTATAGCAGGCAGCCGTGTTCGGCAAGATGTGAATCTTCGACCGGTCGATAAAATCCAGTTCCGATTCTTTTGATTTATCCGTGAGATTCACCCGCCGCACCGCGAGCGTGACCATCTCGGTCCCGGAGGCAGCATGGCAGCGCGCCATCAACTGCTTGCTGCGGTACTTGCCCGTCCCCACCCACAGCCGCGATCGAAAGCTGCGCCCGGCGATGGTTAATACGTCTTCCATACCAACCATTATCGTTGCGCGGTCTTCTTGATCAGGTATGTCGATCAGGCCGTGACCAGGCTGCTTGCCGGAACGGCTGGAATCTCTATCTCGACTAGTAAACCAGGATCTGCATTGCGCGCGCGAATGGCCCCTTTGTGAACGGCCACGGCGCGCTGCGCAATCGACAACCCTAGGCCCACGCCTCCGCCGCTGTTTCGATTGCGGTCAGCCTCAACCCGGAAAAACGGCTTAAATAGATTCGCCAGCGCATCCTCCGGCACGCCGGGGCCGCGATCGCGAACCTGAACCAGCATGGAGCCATTCCGGTGTTCAACAGCCAGATCGACGGTCGAACCGGGCGGGGCATAGCGGATCGCATTTCGCAGCACATTTTCAACCGCCCGCCGCAATAGTTCGCGATCTCCCCGCACCAGCGGGCCTTCAGCAGCATTTAGCGCAAGCTGGCAGCCGTGCGCCTCTGCTTCCACTCGAATGTCTTCCACTACGTCCCGCAGCAAAGCGGGCAACGAAAGCTCTTCCAGGTTGCGGCTCTGCGGATCATTTTCGGTGCGTGTCACCTGCAACAGTTCCGAAACCAGCGAAGTCAGCCGGTCCACTTCTTTTTGAATCCGGTCCATCGCGCGGTCCCGGTCGGGGCTCGTGCGCGCCAGTTCCACCGCAAAGCGCAGCCGCGCAAGCGGCGAACGGATCTCGTGCGATACGTCCTGCAACAAGCGCCGTTCGGCGGTCAGTAGCGTCTCAATCCGGTCCGCCATCTTGTTGAACGCGCGCGCCAGCTTGCCGAATTCGTCCCGCCGCTTCGTCGCGGCGCGCACCCCCAGATCGCCGCTGCCGAAGCGCTCCACTGTCTGCTGCAAATTCCGCAGGGGAGATGCCAGTTGCACCGCCAGGATATAGCAGAAGATGATCGTGGCCCCGATCATCCAGAGGTAATTCGGAATGGGACTCCACGGTCCGGCCGGGTTCGGTGCGTTGATCACCAGTCTGTACTTGCCGTCCCGCGACGGCCAGGCAATCGCCATGCGGCTGTCCGTCACCGGACTCCAATGACGGCCAATATGCTGCAACTCCTTGCTTCTGTTTTCGCCCGTCACCAGGTCCACGCCGTTTGCATCCACCAGCGCGTGCTCACCGGGAAAAATCGAGTTCAGGCGTTTGAAGTATTCCTCGAGTCCTGCCTTTCCACCCGTTTCGTAGGCCTCCTTGGCATCGCTTACCTGCAGCACCAGCGAGCGCGAAAAGAAATCCCGCCGCCCGGGTGAAAAGCGGTTGCGTGTCACGCTCGTGATCGTCGATCCCGCCAGACACACAATCAGCGTCGCCAGAAACCAAAGCAGAATCTTTACAAAAATCGATCTCACGCGCTCTGCTCTTCCTTCAGAACCGGTTCATCTTCCGCCGCAAACAGATAGCCCACCCCGCGCACCGTGCGAATCAGGTTCCGCCCGCGTTCCAGTTTCTTGCGTAAATGGCTGACGTGCACATCCAGCGCTCGCTCTAGCGGGTTCGCCTGGCGATTGTACAGAAAACGCGCCAGATCGTCGCGCGAAACTACCCTGCCGGCCGAACGCACCAGCACCTCCAAAATGTCGTATTCAATCGAAGTCACCTCAACCGGCGCGCCATCGAAAAATACTTCGCGTGTCCCTGCGTTCAGGCGTACGCCATTGGCTTCCAAAACCTCGGGCTTCAGAGCTGACCCGCGCCCCACCCGGCGCAAAATCGCTTGAATGCGTGCCAGCTATTCGTCCGGACTGAAGGGCTTATTCAGGTAATCGTCGGCTCCCAGGTTCAGGCCGCTGATGCGGTCGCCGTGCTCGGTCCGCGCAGTCAGCATAATCACCGGCACCGAAGTGCGCCGCCGTAACTGCTGCAGCACTTCAAAGCCGTCCATCACTGGTAGCATCACGTCCAGGATGATCAGATCGTAACTGCCGTCCAGCGCGCGCGCAAGGCCTTGCTCGCCATCGTGCGCGGTTGCCAGCGATAAATGATGCGCTGCGAAAAACTCTTCCATCAGCGCGGACAACTCTCGGTCGTCCTCAATCAGGAGAATTGAAGGCGATTTCAAAACAAGGCGCACTCACTCCTGAACAAACTATAGCGCGAGTTGGCCCTCATATTGCATCCCCTTCACGTCGAAGCGATGCCTGATTTCGGCTTGTCCGAAAACGGCTTTAAACTCGATCTGACGATCATCCAGCGTGATCGGAAGAGCTGTTCTCGGGAAGCGGAAAAAGTAAACGTCCGCATTGCCGATCTTGCGGTATGTGCAGGAGGCCGCGGCCTCGCTCGTCTTGCCCCTGATTCCTAGCGATGCTTTGCTCGCTAACTGCTGTAGATCGGTATCCCGGTCAGGCGGCGCCAGTCCTATGACTGCAATCACATAATTCTCGCGGGGTTTTCGCACCCGCTCAATTTCCCCTTCAGTCAGCGTGTTCCCATGCGAACTGAGCTTTAGAACCGCCAGGCGAACCGGCGTCGCGCTGGCCCAAATGATCGTCACCGGCGGGTGAACCTGTGGCGCCGGGACGTCAGGGGTCACGGCAGAAGGTGTTTGCGTGGTAGGCAAATTGTGGAGTCCGGTCGGTTCGGCCGGCCCCGCGCTGCCGGGATTCCCGGCAACCGTCATGTTCGTGCCGGCCGTCGTATTGGCCGGGTTGCCCATTTGGGCGCTAGGAGGCGGCGCGCCATTTGCCCCTGGCTCGAGAATCGCGATGCCCGGCCGCGCAGCCGCTGGCATCGGCATCTGCTTCGCCCACGGCGAATCGGTCATAATCTGCTGGGCATCTTTATCAGTCCATTGATTGAATGCCTTTTCCCAAGGTGAGGTGTTTGGCCCCGCGATGAGCAGCGCGGCAAAAGCCGCCGAACAGAGGATACTGCCGTTTAGTAACCGCATACGCCCCCTTATTAATATGTGACTTCCTACTGTATAAAGAAGTAACATCTATAGCCAATCAGGCTCAACAGATTAGCGAGGTTTTGTATGGAAAACGAGACAAGCCGGCGCAAATTCCTGAACGGAGTCGTGGCGGGAACTGTCGCCGGGCAACTACTTCACGCTCGCGCCCTGCCTACCTCAAAGGTATTAGGCGCAAACGATCGTATCCGCATCGGTATCATCGGTGCCGGTGATCGTGGGCAAGAGGATCTGAAAACCGCCATCGCGGTGCCGAATGTCGAATGCGTCGCGATGGCCGATGTCTACACGCGCCGGCATGATCAGGTGCGCAAATTCGTCCCCAACGTCGAGGCCTATACCGATTACCGCAAGTTGCTTGATCGCAAAGATATCGATGCGGTGATCGTCGCTTCGCCGCTGCATCTGCACGCCGTGCATTTTTTGGCGACGCTCGCCGCCGGCAAAGACCTCTATAGCGAGAAGACCATGACCTGGTCGATCCCCGAAGCGGTTCGTTGCCGGAAAGCTGCCCAGCAATCGGACCGAGTGATTCAAATCGGCTTGCAGCATGAGAGTTCCGGTGCTCTCGCTGACGCCAAACGATGGATTGATAGCGGCTGGCTCGGCAATGTGAGCCAAGTCGAATCGTGGATGAGTCGCAACACCCCGCATGGCAAAGGCGAGTGGGTTCGTCCCGTTCCCGATGATTGCAATCCGGAGCACGTCGATTGGAATCTGTTCCTGGAGAACCGGCCAAAATCTGCCTTCGACGGCTACAAATTCATCAACTGGCGCCTGTTCTGGGAATTTTCGGGCGGCAATACGACCGAGAACATGATTCACCAGATTGCGTGGATCATCACGGCCTTGAACTTGGACCTGCCCTCCTCGGCGACGATGATGGGCGGCATCTTTCTCGAAAAGGATGGGCGTCAAGTGCCGGACACGATTGCCGTCACCCTGGAATACCCCGGCAAGACCGTATCCTGGCAGTCGACATTCGGCAACAACCAGTTCGGGCTGGGAGAGCGCATCCTCGGACGCGACGGTACCATCGAGCACGTTTCAGGATCAACCGACATGATCACGGGCCGGCCCAGTCACGAGCGAATCTTCTACTACCCGCAAAAGATGAACCGGCCGGACGGTGAAGCTCAAACCGCCGACACGCCGAATCAGAACCACATGGCCAATTTCTTCGATTGCGTTCGCTCCCGCAAACAACCGAATGCGCCGGTGGAAATCGGCTACAAATCCGCCATCGCGGTCCTTATGGCCAACATTGCGTACCGTGAAAAGCGGCGGATCACGCTCGAAGAAGCAATGCGATACGAACCCAAGTACGCCTGAGGCGCTTAGTTTAACTAACCGGCGAGGATTGCGCGGTACTGCCCGATCTATTCTCCAACGGTATAAGCGATTTTTTCCCTCCTTCCAGCGCCAAGTCGTCTAGAGGTCCCGGCGCGCACAGCCGAAGAGGACTCCAAAGGATGCAACGGATACGCTGCGTTAACGGCAGGTTGCTTGAAGGCCGCTGCTTATGAGTGAACTGGGAAATCGCGCTATAGCCCTCACGGAGGATTGTGAGGATCTGCCGGATCTACGGCCGGCAGTGGGCAGGCAATCGCTGGGGCTGGTTGACCGGCCCTGTACAGATTCCGAATTGCTGCAGCATTTCCTCGAAATGGAGGCTTCGCGGGAAGGTCTCGAGCGATACGCAAACGAGTTGAGCCAGCTTCTGGATGAATCCGCGAAGGCCAAGCAGCGAGCCCAGGAGGAAGCGCAAAGCAAAAGCGCTTTCCTGGCCATGATGAGTCACGAGATCCGAACGCCCCTGAACGGCATCATCGGCATGACCGCGGTTCTCCTGGACCGGGATCTGCCCCCGGCGGAGCGCGATTGCGTGGAAACGATCCGCAAATCCGGCGAGGCGTTACTCGCCATCATCGACGACATTCTCGATTTCTCCAAAATCGAAGCCGGCTACATGGATCTCGAATGTGAGGAATTCGAAATTACCGAGGCGATCGACAGCGCCATCGAGATCGTCAAGAACGAAGTGGTGCGGAAATCGAATCGTCTCATCGTCCACATCGATCCTCATGCCCCGCGCGTTGTTCGCGGCGATCTTGTCCGGTTCCGGCAGGTTCTGCTGAACCTGCTAAGCAATGCAGTGAAGTTCACCAATTGTGGAGAAATTAAGCTGCGCTTGGAGCTTATCGACCAGACCCTCACCGAAGTGCATCTGCGGTTCTCCATTGTCGATACCGGCATCGGCATGACGCCGGAGCAGTTATCGAAGCTCTTTCGGCCGTTTACCCAAGCAACGGCCTCCACTCGAAGGAAATTTGGCGGCACCGGCCTCGGCCTCGCCATCTGCAAGCGCCTGGTCGAACTGATGAATGGCGAAATCGGCGCTCGCAGTGAACCGGGCGCCGGCTCGGAATTCTGGTTCACCGTCAAGCTGCTAGCCTCCCGCTGCGGCGTACCTGCGCGCATCCAGACTGTCAAAAGCAGCCGCCTGAAAACGGAAAATTCGAGCGCCTTTCGAGTACTTCTCGTCGAAGACAACACGATCAACCAAAAGGTCGCGCAAATGATGATCCGGGATCTGGGCTACCAGGTTGATGTCGCCAGCAACGGCACCGAGGCGCTACGCGCCCTTACCGCGAAAACTTACGATCTGATCTTCATGGATTGCCTTATGCCCGAGATGGACGGATTCGAGACGACTCGCCGCATCCGCGCCTCCGGCCAGCAGGGAATGCGGATACCCATCATCGCGATGACCGCCAACGCCTTCGCCCAGGATCGTGAAGAGTGCCTCGCTGCCGGAATGACGGACTATCTCTCGAAGCCGGTTCGCCAGCAGGAACTCAAAGAAAAACTGGAGCACTGGCTCAACAAAGAAACCCGCCAGGCCGCTACCGTCGCGGTATAGATTCCTTGCTACCATCGTTGGGTGTCCGCCTCTGTCCACACCGCTCCGTCTCCAGCCCGCCTCAAAGACTTGATCCGGGAAGTTCCCGATTTTCCCAAACCGGGAATCAATTTCTACGACATCACCACCCTTCTGAAAGACAAAACCGGCTTTCGCGAAACCGTCGACGCCTTGGCCGAGCACTATCGCAACTCAGGTGCAGACATTGTTGTCGGTATCGAAGCTCGCGGCTATTTCTTCGCTCCGGCTCTCGCTCTCGCCTTAGGCGCAGGCTTTGTCCCTGTTCGTAAGCCCCGCAAGCTCCCGCACACCGTGCAGTCCATTGAATATGAATTGGAATACGGTACGGATCAACTCGAAATTCATGTCGATGCCATTGAGCCCGGCCAGAAAGTGCTGATCATCGACGACGTGCTCGCGACCGGCGGCACCGCTTCCGCCGTCGCCCGGCTGGTCGAAATGATCAAGGGCAAAGTCGTCGGCCTCGGATTTGTAATCGAACTCACGTTCCTGAACGGGCGAAAGAAGCTCGAAGGGCGCGACGTCTTCACGCTGCTTCAATATTGAGAGTGAAGGCTACCGTCCCGTCCTTTGCCAAACTGAACCTCGATCTCCGCGTCCTTCACAAGCGGCCCGATGGCTTTCACGAGCTTAGGACCATCTTCCAAACCGTTAGTTTGAAGGACACCATCGACATTGAAGTCAAGTTGAAAAAACGAACCCAAATTGACTGCACACCCGAAATCCCCAACAATCTGGTCGTCCGGGCCGCTTGTATGTTGCTGGATTACTTGGGCTTATCTGGAATTTGGGTTTGTTTGACCTTATTCAAACAAATCCCTATGGGAGCAGGTCTGGGAGGCGGATCGAGCAACGCCGCCGCCGTTCTGGCCGCCCTGCCGGCCCTACTGGGCAGGCGAGTCCCGCTTCCGGATTTGCTTCGCCTCGGGGAATCGCTCGGCAGCGATGTGCCGTTTTTTCTTTTGGGCGGCACCGCCGTGGGGATGGGGCGGGGAAGCGAGCTCTACCCTCTGCCGGACATACCGGTGCGCCACGCCGCCATCGTCTCGACCGGAATTCATGTCTCGACGGCGGAAGCCTATTCCATTCTCGGCCGGGAGCCCCTTAACTCGTTGACTTCGCACCCGGACTCCCCTATCCTAAGAGAGTTTCAGACGATCGCCTGGAATCTGGGCGGCTCCGGCCTGGACCAATTTCCGCTTACCAACGATTTCGAAAAGCCTGTTTTTGCGCGCTACCCCGAATTGTCAGCCGTGGCCCAAAAGCTGCGGCAGCACGGCGCTAAGCCGGCTCAGATGACCGGCAGCGGTTCAGCGGTTTTCGGCATCTTCGAAACCGCTTCCCAAGCGCGGCAAGCAGTGGCTCAATTCCCGGCGGGAACGGCCATTCCGGTTCGCTTCATCACCCGGCGGCAGTACAGAGCAATTTGGCAGAAGGCCTTAGGGCCGGCAGCCAAGGACAGTTGTTTCGCGTAAGGGAAAAGAAGATAGAAGATAAAATGTCCGCTCCCAAAGTGCCCCGGGCTCTCTATACGGATTTCAAAGTTTTTAGCGGCACTGCCAACCCGGCATTAACGCAGGAAATCTGCAATTCACTCGAGTGCCCGTTAGGCGAGATGATGATCAAGCGTTTCGCCGATGGCGAGACGCATCTGCAGATTCAGGAAAACGTTCGTGGCGCTGACGTCTTCCTGGTTCAACCCACCTGTACGCCAGTCGATCATCACCTGATGGAATTGCTGCTGCTCATCGACGCCTTCAAGCGCGCCAGCGCGGAGCGGATCACGGCAGTGTTACCCTATTATGGGTACGCCCGGCAGGACCGAAAGGACCGGCCGCGGATGCCCATCTCCGCGAAGTTAGTTGCCAGTCTGATCGAGCGGGCCGGAGCGAGCCGGGTTTTAGCCCTCGATCTGCACGCGGCGCAAATTCAGGGCTTTTTCGACATTCCCGTTGATCACCTGTTTTCAGCGCCGGTTATGGTCGAGTATTTCGATGGCAAGTTCGATCGCGGAGAGTTGATCGTCGTTTCGCCGGATGCAGGCGGCGTCGAGCGGGCGCGCAATTTCGCCAAACGGTTGAATGTGCCACTGGCGATTATCGATAAGCGGCGAACCGATGCCAACGTCGCCGAGGTGATGAACATCATCGGTGATGTGCGCGGCAAGAATTGTTTGATGGTAGACGACTTGGTGGATACTGCGGGCACGCTCGTGAAGGGCGTGGAGGCGCTGCTCGATGCGGGCGCCAAATCGGTTTCGGCTTGCGCCACCCATGCAGTTTTATCGGGTCCCGCCGTGGAGCGTGTTTGTACTTCGCCCTTACGGGAGTTAGTGGTATCGAATTCGATTCCGCCCGGCGAACAGGCCAGGAATTGTTCGAAGATTCGCGTGCTTTCGGTGGCGCCGCTGCTGGCCAGGGCGATCCAGTCGATTCACGAAGGCGGATCGATCAGCACGCTCTTCAATTGAGCGGCAGTATCTGAATTTAAGGTGATGGAATGCGGAAAGATTTAACAATCGCGGCAGAGAAGCGCGATTCAAGAGGAAAAAACGAAGCGCGCCGGCTGCGCGCCAAGGGCTCCATGCCCGCGGTAATTTACGGCGGACCTGACGGTCCGGCGCCTGTGGCTGTAAACCCGAAAGAACTGAGCAAAATTCTGAACAGCAAAACAGGCCACAACACGATCTTCAATATGACCATCGCGGGCGGCCAATCTACGCCCGTCATGATCGTCGATTGGCAGTTCGATCCACTGAAGGATACGCTGTTGCATGCGGATCTGAAGCGCATCGATTTGAATGAGCGAATTACCGTCAAGGTGCCGGTAGTCACGCAGGGCGATCCCAAGGGCGTCAAGATTCAGGGCGGCATTCACGAGGTGGTCACGCGCGAAATAGAAATCGAGTGCCTCCCGAACGACATTCCCGAGCAGTTCACAGTCAACGTTTCCGAGTTGATGATCGGCCAGAGCATACGTGCCGGCGAAATTCCGATGAGCGAATCGATGAAGCTGATCAGCCCGGCTGATGCAGTGATCTCGCACGTGGTCTCGCTCCGCGCCGAGGAGACTACGGTGGCCGAAACGGGCACTGAAGCCCCTGCGGCTGCCGAACCGGAAGTCATCAAGAAGGGCAAGAAGGAAGAAGAGGGCGCCGCCCCGGCGGAGACGCCCAAGAAGAAATAATCGCGCCATGTCTATTCAGAGCCAGGAGCGAAGCGACTGGTGCAGGATACAGGTCAGAGCCAGGAGCGAAGCGACGGGAGTACGTTGCCATCGCCGTGCGTTATTGCCGGGTTGGGAAATCCGGGAGTTCGTTATCAGGCTACGCCGCATAACTTCGGCTTCTGGGTAGTGGATGAGTTGGCGAAGCGCCACCAGATTCGCATCGCGAAAAACGAAAGCGGGGCGCTTACCGGTAGCGGCTGGATTCGGGATCATGATGTGATTCTGGTCAAACCGCAAACCTTTATGAACAATTCAGGCGCAGGGATCAGCGCGGTGCTCGCGTACCGCAATCTGGGTCCGGAAAGCCTGATCGTGATTCATGACGAACTGGACCTGCCCTGGACCGCTTTGCGGATCAAGACAGACGGTTCGGCGGCTGGGCACAACGGTGTCAAGTCGATTATTGCCGCGTTGAAGACGAACGTCTTCATCCGTGTTCGGGTGGGTATACGCCCGAATCATGCGATAGACGACGCGGCGGAGTACGTGCTCGCTCCACTGGAGCGGGACATGCAACCAGAGGTGGACGAGATGGTGTCTTATACCGCGGATGCCGTTGAGACCATCGTTGCCGAAGGCGCCGTAAAGGCCATGGCGAAATTTAATCGCCGCGCTCGAGGCAGTAAAGAAGAGGACGAATGAGAATCTACGAGGAGTTATTTATCGTTCGGCCGGATGCCACTGATGAAGAAGTGGATCCGTTCATCGATCAACTGAAAAGCGTAATCACCCAGGCAGGCGGCACGCTCGACAAGACGGAAAAATGGGGCGTTCGCAAGCTCGCCTACCGCGTGATGAAGTACAACGAAGGGCAGTACATATTGCTGCAGTTTTCGGCCAAGCCCGAGACCGTCAAAGAAATCGAACGGCGGCTGCGCGTGGCGGACCTGGTTCTGAAATTTCTGACCGTGCGCGTCGACGAAAAGCTGAAGCGCATTGAAAAGCGCAGGAAAGCGCGCGAAAAGCGTGCAGGTCGCAAACCGCCGGCGCCGGCTCCGGCCGTCGCGGTTGCTTCCCCTTTGCTGCCGCAAGAGCCTGCTGCTCCAGTGCCCGGCGCACCGGGTGCATCGCGCCCTGCTCCGGCTCCCCCTGCTCAACCAGCCGAAGGCGCTGGCGAGAGGCAGAAAGGATAACAGGAGATCAATATGGCGGAAGAAAGAGGCAAACGGCCCATCGCTGCTTCGCAGCGGCCCACCGGCGGTGACAAAGCAATCGCTACTGGTAAGAAGCAATATTTCCGGCGCAAGAAAGTGTGCCGGTTCTGCGTCGATAAAGTCGACGACATTAACTACAAAGATTCGAAGCTGCTTTCCGGTTTTATTTCCGAGCGCGGAAAAATTACTCCGCGCCGCATCTCCGGCGTCTGTACGCCGCACCAGAAGCGTTTGAGCGAAGCCATCAAGCAGGCGCGTAATATCGCGCTGTTGCCCTTCGCATCGCGCATGTAGGAGCGAAGGACTATGGAAATCATTCTGAGAGAAGACGTCGAAAAGGTCGGCAGCCGCGGCTCAGTCGTGAAAGTTGCCGACGGGTACGCGCGCAATTACCTGCTGCCGAAGCGCCTCGCAGTGCCGGCAACAGAGGCCAATAAGAAAATCGTGGCGCAGGAGCGCGAGGCTTATCTGCGCCGCGAAGCCAAAGCCAAGGACGATGCCGCGCAGCTCGGCCAGATGATGGAAAACGTAGTTCTCACGTTCCATCAAAAAGTGGGCGAAAACAATCAGCTATTTGGTTCCGTGACGGCGAAAGATATTGCCGACGCGCTCGAAGCCCAGAAGTATCACATTGAACGCCGCAAAATAGAACTGGATGCGCCTATTCGCACGCTGGGCGAACACCAGGTCAACCTGCGCTTGCATCGCGACGTAACCATTCCCATCAAAGTGGTTGTTGAGCCCGAAGCGTAGAGCAGCCAGCGCGAGCTTCGGTGTTTCTCGATCCTGACAAATTAAACGAATACACTCCGGCGGAGGTGCTCGAAGCGGCCGCGCGCGGGCACCTCGGCGTGGATCACCGGTTTCTCCACGCCTTTCTGGATCGGCCTGCGGAAGCGCTTCCGGCGCTGCTCGCCTTTGCTGAACGCGATCGCTCCGCGGATCCGGTCGACCTGGCGCCCGAACTGATCGACATTTTCCGGTTCTGGAAAACTCCGGACGCCATTCCGTTCTTCATTCGTTACATCAGGGAAGATCCGCTTCATCTCCCGGATGAACTTACGGAAGCGCTGGTTGAAATCGGCCAGCCCGCGCTCGAGCCCTTGCTTGCTCTCTACCAGGAGCTCGATGAAAGCGAGACCAGCGAAATCGCCTTCATTCTTGTCCACCTCCCCACTCGCGATGAGCGGATTTTGAAGCTCCTCATCGACCGCCTCGAATACGACCTCTCCGACAGCGCCTTTTTGCTCGGCGCCTATGGTGATCCTGCAGCAAAAAGCGCCCTCGAAGCCGCGCTCGCCGGTGTGGCCGGTTCAGACACCCGTCTCACGCGGGATGTCCTCGCGGAAATCGCCGAATTAGGCCGGCAAGCCAGGAAGACGGAGCCGCCGGCCGTCGAATTCGATATTTGGGAAGCCTATCCGGAGAAGGCGGATGTGCCGGTTGAGTTGCTTGATCCCGATACGCGCAGCGAGCTGTTGAATCACCCTGTTGCTCAGCTACGTGCGGCGGCTGCAGCCTCGTTTTTCAACCAGGAGGTCAGGACCAAAGAGCGCAAGAAGCTTCTGGATTTGGCCCAGCACGACGAGTCTGCCACCGTGCGGGCCCGCTCCTGGGAAGCTCTGATGGGCGAAACCGAAAACACCGAAATAGTGGAGGCGATGCTGGCCGCCTTGCGCCGGGCGGAAATGGGAATCGAAGAGCGCGGCGGCCTTCTGGTCGGGCTTGCATCAGAAGCCGACCGCAAAGAAGTGCGTGACGCAATTTTCGAGCTGTACCAACAGCCGCCAGGTCGAGCAAAAGCAATGGAGGCCATGTGGCGTTCCATGCTTCCAGTCTTTCGCGATCAGTTTGCCAAACATCTCGCCGATGCGGACCTCGAGGTGCGCCGGGCCGCAATCTGGGGCGTGGGATATCACGGCGTCAGAAGCGAGTTAGATCGTTTGCGGAAGTTTTTCGACGACGAAGAACTGCGCGCCGACGCCCTGTTCGCCTATACCCTGGCACTCCCGGCAGAACTATCCCGCGGCCGCGTGAAAGGATTGCTCGCGCGCATCGAAAAAGATGCCAGGGGACTGTCGGAAGCCGAAGAGGAGCTGGTGAAAGCGGCGCTTGATGAGCGCCTGATGCTCGCGGGCAAAGAGCCGGTCTTTTTGTTGCAGGAAGATTAAAGGCATGGCTTCGCGGCTGAATTTACTCTTCCAGACTGCGCCCAAGCAGTTCATGGAACGGATGGTTCTCTTCACGCATGGGCTGACGTCTCCCGAATCCGCAGCTTTGACCTGGGGGAAACAGGTACATCACCTGGATATCGAGCCGGTTGCGACGCGTAGCTCAGTGCGCGTCTTGCCGAACATCAATGCGTATGCTGACATGCCGCTCGAAAGCTATTTCGTACCTGCAGCCGGCTTTGCTCTCGTACCGAAAGAAGATCCGCCCTGCCGCTTTGTATTTTTTCCGGAGTTTGCCGGCTGCCGGCTATTGGTGCAGTCCAAGGAAGCCGGCTGGCTGCGCATCGAATGCGAGACGGGCTTGGGCGGCGCAATGCCCGCTCCGGAGTCGCAGAAAGACTCCCGTTACGTCGATTCATTTGCATATTGGGACTACACTCGCGGGCATTTAGTAGGCCGCATTCGCGCAACCACCGTGCTGGTGAAAGATCCCGGCGAGCCGTGGACTGTCTACATGCAGCAGATTGTCGGCACACCCGGACACGAGGTGGTGCGAGAGCTTCACTGGCGCAGGCTGCGCTATTGAGCTTTTGTCAATTTTAGGTCGTGCCCGCCCGCTTCAAAAGATTCAGCGAGCCCTCCCATAACTGCCGGACGATCGTACCGGCCGGCTCGGCTTTCGCGAATTTGGCAGACTGCCCGGCCCACATCTGCATGCGCTCTGCGTCGCCGGCCTTCCGCGCCGATTCACGCATGGCTGACGTGAGTCCCCGCTGAACTGGGTAGGGCGCGGGAGGAGGACCATTCAATGCAGCGCGTACGTAAGCAGTCGCAACAGTGCGGCCCGGCCGGCCGCTGAATGCACGCGTGAGCATCGTCTCGTGCGCCTCCGTACGGCCCAGTCTTTCTGCATAGGCGGGATGCGTCTGCGCTTCGAAACTTCGCAGCAAACCCGTCCCGATCTGGACTGCGCTACCGCCCAGAATCAGGGCCGCAGCCACGCCCCGCTCGTCCGCAATTCCCCCGGTTGCGATGAACGGCACATTCACGGCATCCACAACGTGCGGGAGCAGAGCCATTAAGCCGACCATTTGATGCTCTGCCTGTTCAAGACGTCGAAGATGTAGAAGATGTGATTTGAATCTCCGGTTGCGGATCAAAGCGCCTTTACTTAGGAGGCTGGTTTGGCGGCTTCCCGTTCCGTCTCATCGAAGGCCAGGGCAGAGTGCGCCCAGCCGGCGCCGGCTCGCATCTCGGCCGCAACCCAGACGGCTTCCATAATCTCCTGCCCGGTTGCGCCTCTCAAACGCGCGCGTTTGCTGTGACTGCGGATGCAATACGGGCACTGCGTCACATGCGCCACCGCCACCGCGATTAACTCTTTCGTCTTCGATGGCAGAGCGCCATCTGCAAAGACGCGCTGGCTAAAGGATTGGAAAGCGGCATAGATCTCCGGCGCTAAGTCCTTGCGTTTTTGCACCAGCTCCTTCGAAGGGTTTGGATAGAGCGAATGTTCCATATTTCTGTTTTACCCGCTCCCGGGGACCCGCTCTTTTGCATGCCCTCCGAAGTTACGAAAGCGGCTGCATCCTAATCGCCTGCCGGCGCCTCTTCTAAGACCGGCTGCGCCAGTTTGCTGTGTGTCTTCCCGTAAAGGAAGTAAACCAGAAACCCGAGCAGCATCCAACCCAAGGCGGTGATTTGGGAACGATGATCGAGCGAGACGATCATCCCGCCGCAAACGATCACGCCCAGAATCGGGACCAGCGGAACCAGCGGCGTGCGGAAAGGCCGCTCCAGATCGGGGCGCAGCCGGCGCATAATAATCACGCCGACGCACACCAGCACGAACGCAAATAAAGTTCCCACGGTGGTCAGGTCGCCCGTGAGCGATCCGGGAGCAATCGCTGCGAATGCACCGCAAAAGAAGAACAGCACAACGTTCGCCTTATAAGGCGTCCGGAAGCGCGGATGAATATCGGAGAACAATTTGGGCAGCAAACCGTCGTTCGCCATCGAAAAAAACACGCGGCTCTGTCCCAATAACATCACCAGAATCACGGACGAAAAGCCCAACAGAATCGCCACTGTGATCAGCGTCGCCAGCCAGCCGAATCCCGGCATGTAATGGTCAACCGCATACGCGACGGAGGCTTCCGCACCGGCTCCGCCGAACTCTTTCCAATTACAAATTCCGGTGAGCACATACCCGAAAAGGATGTACAAGATGGTGCACAGTGCGAGTGATCCTAAAATGCCTTTGGGCATATCGCGGCCTGGATTCTTGGTTTCCTGCGCGGCGGTCGAGACGGCATCGAAACCGATGAACGCAAAGAACACGATGCTCGCTCCGCCCAGAACGCCCGGCCAACCATGTTTGAAATAGCCCTCGTGGCCCGGCGTGCCGGTAGGAATGGTGAACGGGTGCTGATTGGCGCCGCTGACAAAATGCCAGCCCACCGCGATGAATACGATGACGATGCTCACCTTGATAGCAACGATGATCGCGTTCACCGTCGCCGATTCCTGCACGCCCTTAATGAGGATCAACGTCAGCAGCAGCACGATCACAAGCGCAGGGATATTGACAATGCCGCTGACTCCGGTAGCGGAGGTCTGCATCGGCGAATGCGACCACTGATAGGGTATGCTTCCGCCGGTCAGCTTGTTGAGGTATTCGCTCCAACTGATCGCGACAGTCGCGGCGCCCAGTGCGTACTCGAGCACCAGCGCCCAACCGATGATCCAGGCCACGAACTCGCCCATCGTCGTGTAGGCGTATGTATATGCGCTCCCCGCAATCGGGATCATTGCGGCGAATTCGGCATAGCAGAGGCCTGCAAAAGCGCAGCCGATTGCCGCGATGATGAACGAAACAACCACGCCCGGCCCGGCAGCCTCGGCCGAAGCGGCGGCCGTGCGAACAAAGAGGCCGGCGCCAATAATGGCTCCAACGCCCAGAGCGACTAGGCTTTTTGCGGTCAGGGTGCGTTTTAACGCGCTATGAGAGGCCTGTTGCAGAAGCGCTTCAAGCGGCTTCCTTCGCGTAAGACTCATAATTTAAAGCTTAGGCTAGCAGAAGCTCGCTTCCACCCGGTTGTGCCGGGCGGCGCTTACCGCGTACGCGCGGCTTGGACTGTGCTTCGATGCCGACTGTAGCTGAAATAGATAACCAGCCCGATTGTCATCCAGATAAGAAAGGCTGACCAGGTAATCAATCCCAGACCAGCCATTAACGCCAGATTGACAACCACACCCAGAATCGGAACCAGCGGAACCAGCGGCGTGCGGAATGGCCGGGGGATATCGGGCCGCTTTTTCCGCATGATGACAATGCCGATGCAAACCACCACAAACGCAAACAGAGTGCCGATACTGGTGAGATTTCCCAGATTGGCAATAGGAGTAAAGGCGGCGCCGAGCGATACGAAGATCATCAACAGCAAATTCGATTTCCAAGGTGTCCGGAAGCGTGGATGTATCTCGGAGAAGAGCTTCGGCAGCAGGCCGTCATTTGCCATGGAGTAAAAGACGCGTGATTGGCCAAGCAGCATGACGAGCATGACAGAAGTCAGGCCGCAGAGCGAACCCAGCTTCATGAGAAACCCGACCCATGGCAGCCCTTTCATGTGATCAACGGCTACGGCCAGCGGGGCGGCCACATTCAGATCTTTGTAATTCACAATGCCCGTGAGCACCAGAGAGTAGAGAATGTAGAGCACCGTGCAGATTGCCAGCGAACCGATGATGCCGATCGGCATGTCACGTTTCGGGTTGCGCGCCTCCTGAGCTGCCGTCGATACGGCATCGAAGCCGATGTAAGCGAAAAATATTTGTCCAGCGGCGGCCAGAACTCCGCTCCATCCAAACGCACCAAAAGTGCCCGTGTTCTGCGGTAGAAACGGATGATAGTTCTTGTAGTTAATGAAGAAGTAGCCGATTCCGATAAAGAAGATCACCACCGTTACCTTGATAATCACGATGATGTCGTTTACAGTGGCCGATTCCTGAATGCCGCGGATCAGGATAAAAGAAATGATGCAGATGATGATGACGGCAATAAGATTGACACTTCCAGGCTGCGGCGCAAACGGCGAAGCCACAATCGACCGCGGCAGTTCAATGCCGAACGACAACAAAATGGAATCGAAGGTAGCGGCCCAGCTCACCGAAACCGTCGCTGCACCCACCGCATATTCCAGGACCAGCGCCCAGCCGATTATCCAGGCGATCAGCTCGCCCATCGTGCAGTACGAATACGTGTAGGCGCTGCCCGCGATGGGGATCATGGTCGAGAATTCGCTGTAGCAGAGCCCGGCAAAGGCGCAGCCGATTGCGGCCAGTATGAAGGAGTAGACCATCGCCGGCCCGGCGTGCGTCGCGGCGGCAACTCCGGTCAGCGTGAAAATGCCCGCGCCGATGATAGCTCCGATTCCGAGCGCCACCAAGGACATTGCGCCCAGACTGCGCTTTAGCCCCTTTTCGCTTTCCGCCTGCGCCAAGAGCGCTTCGAGCGATTTCGTTGCAAGTAAGCTCATAAGTTAAGGCTAGGCTAACAAATCCTGTTTGTGTAAGGAAATTATCATCGCTGCGCCCGGCGTTGAATGAGCATACCGTTGACTCAGAACCGCGGCAGCATAGAATTCAAAACTGAGGGAGCTAAAGAGAACGATGAAGAGTTTTCTGTTTGCGATTTCGTGCGCGCTGCTGGTTTTTGCCGGGCAGGCCGCCGATCTGACAGGGCACTGGGTGGCATCCATTTCACTACCCCATGGGCAAACCCGCGAAACGTCGCTCTGGCTGAAAGCCGATGGCGATCTTCTGACCGGCTATATGTCAAATAACCAGGGGGACATCGCGATCTCTCACGGCAAAATCTCCGGCAACGAGATCTCGTTCGAAATCATCCGCGACTATTTCGGCGAAGAGCGCAAAGCGGAGTATACAGGCACGGTGACCGATGAAGGGCTCGTGCTGCACATGCCTGCTGCCGGCGGCCGTGGAGGCGGGCGCGATCTCACGTTCAAACACGTCTCCAACGAGCTGCCTAAACCGCTTCCGCCGCCTCCGCCGAAAATTCAATTGCCGCCGGCAAAAGACGTCCCTTACAACGGTCTTGCGAAAACGCCGCCCATGGGTTGGAACAGTTGGAATAAATTCCGCAATAAGGTTTCCGATGAACTCGTCCGGCAGGTTGCCGATGGCATGATTCGCAATGGAATGAAGGATGCCGGCTATATCTACGTCAACATCGATGACACTTGGGAAGGGACTCGCGATGAGCAAGGCAATATACGGCCAAACGAAAAATTCCCCGATATGAAAGCGCTGGCCGATTATCTGCACAGCAAGGGACTGAAACTCGGCATTTATTCTTCGCCCGGGCCCAAGACCTGCGCCGGTTACGAAGGCAGTTTTAAACACGAGGAGCAGGATGCGAAAACCTTCGCCGCCTGGGGAGTCGATTATCTGAAATACGATTGGTGCAGCGCCACGCAGGTCTATGACTATCATTCGATGCCCGCCGTCTACGCCATGATGGGCGAGGCTTTGCTCCATTCCGGCCGGCCCATCGTATATAGCCTCTGCCAGTACGGCGTGTTTCACGGCCCGCAATGGGCCGCGAAGGCAGGCGGCAATCTATGGCGTACGACCGGCGACATCAGCGACAACTGGAACAGCATGTCTCATATCGGTTTTGATTTGCAGTTGGATCTGGCTCAATACGCCGGTCCAGGCCATTGGAATGATCCCGACATGCTCGAGATCGGCAACGGTGGAATGACGGACACGGAGTATCACACACACATGAGCCTGTGGAGTCTTTTGGCCGCGCCTCTTCTGGCGGGTAATGATCTGCGCGATGTCCCATCGAATATTCTCGAGATTCTGACCAATAAGGAAGTGATTGCGATTGATCAGGACCCATTGGGCAAACAGGCGAAACGAGTAGCTAAAGACGGCGATCTCGAAGTGTGGGCGCGCCCGCTAGCCAACGGAGGCTATGCTGCCGGGCTGTTCAATCGCGGGCCCGCTACGGCCAAAGTGACAGCGCGCTGGAGCGATATCGGACTAACTGGAAAGGCCCAGGTACACGACGTGTGGGCGCATGCGGATCGCGGCGTGATGGCGGATCAGTTTTCTGCCGATGTGCCGTCGCACGGTGTCGTGCTCATCCGGCTCAAACCGGAAGGCAAGTAGCATCGGCCGGCATCTATTGAACGACTGGCCGCGCCTGCACCAGCAACGTGATCCAGTTCTGGGCTGAGCGCCGAATCCCGGAGCGGTTCACACTCTCGCCACTCAGTAAACCGGAAATCACCGCTACTGAGTTCGCGCCGGCCTCCAGCACGTCGCACGCGTTTAGCTGGGTGATTCCGCCGACTGCTACCAGCGGTTTCGCCGTGAGCGAACGTAACTTTTTCAATCCGGCCACACCGACCACCGGATCGGGCCGCTCTTTGGATGTTGTCTCAAAGATCGGCCCCAGGGATAAATATTCGACGGGCTCTTCGTTCCCTCGAACCAGTTGCGGCCGGTTATGCGTGGAAAATCCCATCACCTCGTCACCGATGACGCGCCGCGCGGCGACAGGCGAAAGGTCGTCCTGGCCGACGTGTAAAGCGGCGCCCAGCAGCTTGGCAAAATCGGCGCGATCATTCACCACAAAAAGCACTCCCGCCTGCTGGCACAGGTTTGCAATCTGTTTTGCGGCGGCGAATTCCGCCTCCGTCCACATCTCCTTATGCCGGAACTGAAGAATTCTTGCTCCGGCCTCAATGATTCCTTCCGCCGCTGCCACCGGTGCGCACGACCATTGCGCCAGCAGCCTGGTATCGAGAATCGGATAGAACCGGGGCAACTCAAAGGCAACCGGCATATGCAAGCTATACCGTGGAAACCGGGACAACGCCGGCGGAAGCCTTGGCTCCAAATGGAATCTGTTTCGTGATCTGAATCCCGAAACCCTCCAGGCCGACTACTTTGCGCGGATGATTCGTGAGCAGGTGAATGGTCGATAACCCCAGATCTGAAAGAATCTGCGCGCCCACTCCCGTCTCGAGCTGCAACGGCTGATGCCGTTCGGAGGGCGTGAACGAACTCTGCGAGCGTCCGTGCGCCAGCAGTTCACGCCGGCCGTCGTGCTGCACGAACTGAATGCCGGGACCGCTCTGGTGCAGATAAACGAATACGCCGCAATTGGCCTGCGAGATGGCCTCGAGAGCCGAATCGATCAACTCGCGGCAATCACAATCCTGCGAATGGAAGACGTCGCCATAGAGGCAATGAGAATGGACGCGCACCAGCACGTCGCGCTTGGCGCGGACATCGCCATGGACCAGCGCAAAATGCAACTCGCCGTCAATCTGGCTCTTGTAACGAATGGTTTCGAAGGTACCGAACGCGGTGTGCACATGACCGGTGGCATCGCGTTCGACCAGCTTTTCCGTTTGGGTGCGATAGCGGATGAGGTCGGCCACCGAGATCATCTTGAAGCCGTATTGCCGGCAGAATTCGATCAACTGCGGAACCCGCGCCATGGTTCCGTCTTCATTCATGATTTCGCAGATGACGCCGCCTGGCGCTAACCCGGCCAGGCGCGCCAGATCAACGGCAGCTTCCGTTTGTCCCGAGCGCACGAGAACCCCGCCAGGGCGCGCGCGCAGCGGCAGAACATGTCCGGGGCGCGCGAGATCCTGCGGCCGCGATTTCGGGTCGATCGCCACGCGAATGGTGTGGGCCCGATCATAAGCGGAAATGCCGGTTGTGATGCCTTCGGCCGCGTCGATCGCTTCACAGAAAGCCGTACCCAGGCGCGCCGTGTTAACCCGTGACATGGGATGCAGATCGAGGCGTTCGCATATTTCGGCATCCAGCGCCAGGCAGATGAGGCCGCGGCCGCGCGTCGCCATGAAATTGATCGCTTCGGGCGTAATTTTTTCCGCCGCGATGGTGAGATCGCCTTCGTTCTCCCGGTCCTCGTCATCTACGACGACGAGGATTTTTCCTTGCCGGAAATCTTCTATCGCGTCGGCGATGCGAGCAAAAGACATGCAAACGAGCCGGACTTAAGCCGTGGCTGCAACTCCATACTTGGCATGCCAGGGCTTGGCGGATTGAATGGCGTCGTTCACCGCGTTGATGTTCTTGACGCCCTTATCCTGCAGCCACTCTTCGAGCGCGCGCACCCCGCCTTTTGCGTAGACCGGAACGCCGTCCTTCCATGTGGCTCGCCCGCAAAGAACACCAGAAAAATCGGTCCCGGCTTCGGCCGCCATATGGAGCGACTCCACAAACTGCACATTCCCGACGCCTGCGCTGAGATAAATGAACGGCTTTTGCGCAACGTCGGAAGCACGGCGGTACCATTCCAACGCCTCTTTGCGCGTATAAGCCGATTTCCCTTTGAAGACGCTGCTGCCTTCAACGAATTCAGCATTGACAGGAACTTCCACTTTCAGCACGTCCACTTTGTACTGCGGTTTGCCGAACTCTTCCATCGATTTGATCACGACCTCCGGCTTCTTTTTGGCGAAATCGAAGCCTTTCTCATCGCCGCCTTGCGGGTCGTAGCCGACGAACTCGAGGAAAAACGGAATCTCGTATGTTTCGCACTCCGCGCCAATGCGCTCGATGAAGGCGTGCTTGATGTCGTTGATGTCGCTGCTCTCAAACGGCGTGTAATAGATCAGGATCTTCACTGCATCTGCACCCATGTCCTTGATGCGTTTGACAGACAAGTGCGGCAGCAGATCCGGCAGACGCCCCGGCTTGGTATTGTCGTAGCCGCTCTCTTCATAAGCGAGCAACAGGCCGGCATTCCTGGCGCGCGCTTTCGTGGCGGGTATCCCGAACTCAGGGTCCAGCAGGATGGCGCTGGCGTGCGGCGTCAGAATTTTCGTCACCGCCACCTTGAATTCGCTCATCATCTCATCGCTGATCTGTTCCTCAGGAACGCCCTTTGCCGTTGCGATGGCTTTGCGTAGACTGCCTCTCTGGTCCATTGCGGCTGCGGCGATGACACCTTTCTCGTTCGAAAGCGCGTTCAGGTGTTTTATCTTACCTTCGGAAAGCTGCATAGTGTTTCTCCGGGTGAAGTAAGGCTAAATCGCTCTCAGTATATCGAAGCGACGTGGTTTGCCACGCGCCGCCAATAGGACTTCGCGCGGCTCACATCCTTCAGAATTTGCGAGCGCAAGTCGGCAACGGAAGGAAACCATGTTTCCCAGCGCAGCCAGTAGCGGAAATCGACGCGAATGTTTTCCGGTGTCAATCCGTCAAAACTCGATAGAAGATATGTCTCGATCATCGTTTCGTTCGTCCCGAAAGTAGGGCTGGTCCCTACGTTGGTAATCGATTGCCAGCGCCGGCCGCGGGCCGTATCCGTCGTTTCCGTCACATAGATTCCACGCGGAACCAGTTGTTCCGGCTGGGGGCGGACATTGAGTGTCGGAACCAGTTGCGTTGAGCCCACGCCGCGTCCGGCCACCACGTCGCCTTCAATAAAAAAACAGCGGCCCAACAAGCGCCCGGCGCGCGCGACTTTGCCGTTCTTCAGATATTCGCGAATAATGGAGCTTGAAACCACTTCGCCGCGGTAAGTGACCGGCCGGACGAAATATGCTTCGAGTGCGCCTTGCCGCTCGAAGTTGCGCAGCGTTTCGGGCGTTCCGGCTTGCTTATGCCCAAAACGAAAGTTCTCCCCGACAAAAACCGCCTTCGTATTCAGCACGCCGAGCAAAATTTCATGGACGAACTGTTCCGGCGATAATTGCGCCACTTCGTGGGTAAATGGAAGCACGCAAATCTGCTCGGCACCTATCGCTTCCAAAAGCCGCAATCGCTGGCCTAGAGTGCAGATCAGTTGCGGCTTTCGGTCGGGCGCCACAATCGCGGTGGGGTGAGGATAGAACGTCAGCACCGAAGCGCGAAGCCCGCGCTTGGCGGCGAATTTGCGCGTTTCCTGAAGCAACGTTTTATGGCCGATGTGCACACCGTCGAAATTGCCGATTGCCAGGGCAGAGGCGGCAAACTGGCCACGTGCTTCTTCGAGCGATCTGAATATGCGTGCGCTCATATTTCTATCGCGCACAACGGCCCCAAAATCGTCCTGTGCGCTCATATTTTTATCGCGCACAACGGCCCCAAAATCGTCCTGTGCGCTCATTTCTGATCAGCCCGCCCGATCGGAATTTCCAGGCCGTCATAGGCCATGTGTACGCCCGCAGGCAGCCTCTCTTCGACGGCGGCATGCAGCAGATCGTGGGAGATGTGCGTGAAGTACGCCCGCCGTGGCTTCAGAAACTCGACAGTTCGCAATGATTCTTCAACAGTCGAATGCGTCGGGTGCGGATTGTGACGCAGCGCGTCCAAAAATACAACGTCCAGGCCCCGCAATTTCTCGATGCTCTCGCCGGGAATCTCGCTGTGGTCCGTCAGGTATGCGCAATCGCCGAAACGAAATCCATGCACGGTTCCCCTTCCGTGCGCCATGCGGATGGGTTGAAATTCGACACCGGCCACGCAGAACGGCTCCTGCTCGAACAGGTTCGGTTTCAAGCGCGGGCGGCTCGATTCCGTGGGCGCGCTATCAAAGACATAGCGAAAAGTCCGCTCGATAACGTCCCATGCCTCCGCCGAGGCGAAGATCGGGATTTCCTGTTTCTGCATAAAGTTGAACGGGCGTACGTCATCGAGCCCCAGAATGTGATCGGCGTGCGAATGGGTGTATAGAATGGCGTCAATCCGTTCAATGCCGAAGTGCAGCGCCTGGTAGCGGAAATCGGGCGAGGTATCAATCAGAACACGTGCATCGCCCAGGCGCAGTAAGACCGATGGGCGCAGGCGCTTGTCGCGCTTATCGTTAGACGTGCATACCTTGCACTTGCAGCCAATCATCGGCACGCCGACGCTGGTGCCGGAACCGAGCACGAGGATGGAAGCGTGCTCGAATTGTGCGAGCATTTACTCGGTTTTTGTCCCTTTGCCGCCGTCCGCCGTGATGATGAGCGGGCGGTCGTCTTCTTTCTTTTTTTCCTCGACGACGGTGATGGGTGAATTCTTGCGCTTCTCTTCTTCGGCTATCTGGACATAGCGAAAGCGCAGTTCCGTTAACCCGTTTTCGAGCAGCCGCTGTTCTTCAGTCGAAAGATTTCCTTTCGTCTTTTCCTGCAGCATCGCGAGCAGGTCAATGGAATGCCGGGCCAGTGGCAGATTCGGCTCGGGCTTGTCGTCTTTCTCGCCAAAGTTGAGCAATCCAAGCTGCATCTGCGCCTGCATCAGGATGGACTCGACCAGGAAAAGAAAATTCGCGGGTGGAAGCGGGAAATCAGTTTCTTCGGCCATACAGCCTCTATCAATTGACTATTCTGACAAACGTCAGTTTTCCGCCTCGCGCGGGTCGAAAATATCGTCGACTTTCAGATTCGCTCCGCCGAACAGCGGGGAACCCTTCAGCAGAAACGTAGGCGCCATCGGCTACCCAGAGCTCATATTCCGGAAGTGGCCGGAACGCTAATTCGCTATCTACATAGCTTCCTGGCTCAGCAAACTTTCGCAGCAAATCGCGTAGCTTGCCCTGGATCAGGGAATGCTTAAGCGTTGGGCGAGTCACAGCCACAACTTCTCCGTGCCGGAGTTCATGGTACACAGGGCCCTTGTCTTCCGGCAGACGCCGAAATTCCTCCACCGTCATGAGCCCGGTTGAGATAACGCCCATATCTGGCATTTTATGGAATCCGCTAATAAGAAGGCGGCTTTTTACCAGATCAGCTTCGACCAGACGTGAGTCTGTGCTTGCGCGAGCAGCGGCTTACCCTCGATAGGCTCATTATTTTTGTGCCCCGGCGTGAGTGCAACCAGAATTTTGACCGTGTAGCGATATAACGTGCCGCGATCCACCCGGCGCGAGATCTGCTCGTCCGGCCGCACCACAATCGCGTCTACGGCCTTCACCAAAACCGGGTCGCTGCGCGGCAACAAAACGTGTTGAACCCGCACTTCTCCCTGCAGCACGTCAATGCGCACCGATTTGTCTTCGTCCACAGCCACGGCTACCGTGCTTGGCTCATGCGCGGTGATGATGGCGGCCGGAGAGAAGATGCGCTGCTGCCATTCTCCCGGCCCCGGCTGGAGATGCACGCGCACACGGCCCGCGACGATATCGAGCAGATCGCCCGCGCTCGCGGCATTTTCGCGGAAAATCACCTTGGAGTTGCTCAACAGATCGAAGTTGCTGCCACCCTGCACTTCGAAATGTGCGTAGCCATCCTCCCCCGTCGTGATGGTTTGTTGAATGGGCACACGTTCGCCATCGCTTACCGCCCAGGGGACTTCGTCGCGCACGCGATCCACTTTCCCGCTGACCTGCGTGGCATGAGCCGCATACGGCCCCATAACTGCCGGGTCGAAAGGCGCGTGTGGCGTTGACGCCGGCGCCACCGGCGCGCTCTGCCCATAAACCAGACCGGCGCCCCAACTAACAAAACAAACTGCCCAGGATACTGTCCGCAAGCAGCCCTCCTATGGCCGCCCCCTGAGGACGATTCTCCCATTTCTACCTTCGCTACCGACGTTGCATACCCCGGGCCGGGTTTCCTTGAAAAATCGATAATTGCTGAAGAGGCGCATGCCGTTAGCTCCGATAAAGGTAATATTCGGCGATCTGTTCACCGATCCGGCCGATTGCGTCTTCGAGATACGCGCCACTACCAAAATGCGCCGCCGTGAATACGCTGACAATGACATTGCGGTTGCGGCTCTCGAAAACTCCTACATCGTTGCCGACGAATGGTAGAAAGTCGCCAGTCTTGTGCGCTACGGTAAATCCCTCGACATATTTCGGTAGCCGCGTACGATAAAGCTGGCGGCGCAATATGCTCATCATGTCTGCGCTCGCCTGCTCGCTGACGGCAGTGCCCCGCTTGATGCGTTCGAGCAATGCGCCGATGTCGCGGGGCGACGACAATCCGAACGGGTGCTCGCCTTTGCGATAGAAGTCCTCTGCGCTGGGCGCTCCCCGTAAAGCGTCAAACCAGGTTTTCGCCAGACCGGTAGCACGCGTCTGCTTCAGCCCGTACGCTTTTGCCAGCGCATTCACTGCATCGATTCCGCCTACCTGGCGGAACAGGAGATCGGTGGCCGTGTTGTCGCTCACGATAATCATCAGGGTCAGCAGATCGTGAATCGTGAACGCGACTCCCGGCTCGAGCGAGCGAATAATGCCTGTTCCAGGCAGCTTGTCTTCATTTCGCAGCGTTATGCGGTCGTCGAGTTTGAATTTGCCGGCGTGGATCTGCTCAAAAACCTCAACCATCAGGGGGATCTTGATGACCGACATTGTCTCCATCTGTTCGTCTGCGTTGATTGCGATCTCCTCGCCCGTCTCGAGGCATTTCACGTATATTCCCCACTTCGCGTTGACCGATCGCGAGATGCGCTCGATATTCGATTGCAGGATGGATAACGGGGCAGGTTGAGGCTTTGCTGTCTGCGCCTGAAGCGAAAAGTTTGCAACGCCGCTGCAGGCTGCCAGGGAAAGAAAGGATCGCCGGTGCATAGGTCTCTTTGCATGATCTTATGACCTTCAGCAAAGAATTCTGTGCTACGCTCCTTAAAAAATGAAAGCTACGCTGCCGCTCCTTCTTCTCTTTTCACTTTGCTTTGGGGAGAGCGCAGCGGGCGCGGATGCGCGCTCCGAGGCAGGGAAAGCAACCCGCGTCTCTTTGCGGGAGGCGCCTGGTGCCGCGACCATTCTGGGCGAGATCCAAGAAGAGAGCTATGACACGATTCTCTACGGCGGCAGGATTGTCGACGGAACAGGCAATCAGTGGTTTTACGGTGATGTGGCCATTTCCGGCCACCGCATCGCAAGAATCGCCCGCCCGGGAGTGTTGGATCAAGCTAACGCCAGGCAGCGCATTGACGTGCACGGTCTTGTTGTCGCCCCGGGCTTTGTCGATATTCAAGG
>JAJPJN010000149.1 GCA_021324185.1 Terriglobia bacterium
CGCCTCCTCGTCGCCGCGGATTAGCCAGGCGCCGGAAGCGAGTGTGGCCGCGAGTTCCTGGCGCATTTTGCGCTGGGCCACGGCGGGATCAACGGTCAGGTCCATAAGTCCGGAGACTAAGTGCTTGCCGTCGGGAGTGAGATAGAGAGTCAGAAGCGGAGCGCGCATGCTGGCGCGGAAGACAAGCTTGCGGTAGCAGGAGGAATCGACGGCGGAGGAGTCGATGAGAGTGACGGATTGATGGGCCGATAGCGCGAACCAGCCCTTTATGAAGCTCTCGAGTTTTGTCTTTTGCTGGTCGGCTATTGGTTGACAAGTCTGGGCGGAGAGGCCGGTGATCGGGACCGCAATGAGGAGGAGGTAAGCGAGGTATTTCATTCGAAGCTCGTTGCGACTCCGCGCGCTGACG
Organism: Terriglobia bacterium; assembly: GCA_021324185.1. Lineage (GTDB taxonomy): Bacteria > Acidobacteriota > Terriglobia > Bryobacterales > Bryobacteraceae > Bog-105. Next base: position 410 of record JAJPJN010000149.1, read on the forward strand.
CGATCGGGTCTTCGGTTGACGGGGATCCTTTCCTGAAGTGATATTAGGTCCATTTGCATCTCTTTACGAACCGTATCGCTCGTTTCGTTGGGTACTGCCCCCGGCAGATCGCTGACAGCCGACGTTTTCGCCGGGTCGGAAAGCGCACTGCCGGCCGCGGTATAGGGCTACCTCGTCCTTACTCGTGAGGTTATCCAGACTGCCTGAGCGAGCCGCTGCGCATCGGCCTCGGAACGATGCGTGAAGCGAGGGACGAAAGATAACGCAGATTCCTTCAGCTTGCCGATTTCATGTACCGTCTTGATTGCCTCGATTATTACGGCCTTTGTCTTATCACGGCCTTTCTCTTATGGGATTGAAACGGTTATACTGCTTACCCCGTATTCACTCCTTGGTACAAACAGACGCACGGAATCCGGCGACGCAGCTTCAATTCCGGTAACTTGGATAAAGTTGGGATTCTCCCCCGGCTTCTTGAATTGATCCTTGGGAATGTCCACGGTCTGGATCAGCGGGTCAACTATTCCGTGAGACAGGTCAACGACGACAAGGTAATCCCAGGAAGTTGGAAAATCCTGCCCTTTTGCAGCGACAAACACTAGCCGCTGAGAAGGAAGCAGCAGAAACGGAGAGGTCGTTAAGAGGCGCTCGGCTTCCGCAGAATTCTGCGCTGCATTCACGTACGATTTTTTTTTCACGTTGGATTCTGGATAGATTGGCGTCCCAACAGTAATGGGCGCGGCGGTTATAGGGGCGGGGGCAATAAGGCGCTGTGCACCCGGCAAGCGATTTTCACCAGGGCTTTTCGTTAGATCATAGAGCAGGACAACCTCCTTTGGTTCGCCGGCTCCGTGAACTGGATACCATTCGACATAGACGATCCAAGTCTCCGAAACGCGCTGCGGAGCGTAGCAATAAAACCAGTCCAGCAGGCGCTTCGTTGCAAGGTCGAATATGACCACGGCAGACGATTTACCTGCATCGCCGATAACGGCAAGCTTGTCATTGGGAACAGTAAAGTACTCCTTCAATGCGGTTAGGCGCACATCAGCCGATACGCTGAACTGCGCTGTCCCCCGCGATAGCGTAGCTATTAGCTCATTTGGAATCCCGATGAAAGGCAGCTTGTGCGCGGAATCGGGCCGCAGCGAGACGTTTATTATTTTCCATTCCTCCGTTGCTCGCATTCCAAGCAGTTCCACAGCACCCAGGAAAAAAAGCAAAATCGCCAGAAAGAAACGGGTGTACATCGTGTGCCTCAATAGAGTCGGATCGTCAGCGCGCTCGGCAGCGATCCTAGGCAATTACAGCAGGTGTTCGTACTGTAGTTATCAAGATGAGTGAGGTCTGGACATCCTCGCCCACACGCGTCGGTTACCGTTTTAACCCCCTCACCAACAATAAAGACTCTCGTTCCCGCTTGGTAAAGTTCGCTGGCCGTATTGACTGCAACGGTGGAATCATTTAGCGGCCCGAGCGTTCCGGTAATTGTCTGAAATCCTCGAAACACGGTGCTTCCAGTTGCACAGAAAAACTCTTCTTTTACATCGCCATAGTTCTGAGAGTGCCCGCTTCCTGTTCCGTAGTTCGGATTGGCAACTCGGTTGACGAAGCCGCTGAGCATTGTTCCGCCTATGACGTTGCAGGAGTTGTTGTAAACGGTTACTGCCTGTGCTGAGCCACCGCAATCGCTCTCTGCGGGCGTGTTGTACTGTGTTTGCAAGAACGCGCCCATGACCTTGAAATGATCGCCGAAGGTCGTGCTAACTGGAGTCCCATTAACTGTCCACGTGGCGGTAACCGTGGTATACTCTCCAATCGGTATGTTGTTCAACCCAAAGTCAAAAATATAAGTACCTGGTCCGGCCGTCTCGTTGGTTATCGGGTCAATGGGCGATTGGCCGTCCGGGCCAGTTACCTGGACGTTGAGAATCCCTGATACGGATGGGTCGCCCGACAGCACAACCCAAATACTGTCCTGTGTGACGTCGGCCAACGTGATCTGCACGTTTACTACAGTATTCTGCCCTCCCGAGGACATGTTGCAGGTGTTGTTGTAGATGGAGCCGTTTGCAGATGCGATCCCCGGGCTATTCCCGTAAAAGCTGGCCGACGGATTCGCGTTCGATCCCGATATCGGCGCAATCGATGTGTTCATCGATTGCCAAGCATAGGAATACCCGCCGCCGCCGGAACCATACTGCTGGCCATAGCACGAGTTCGGATCCCACGCGGTGCAAATACTCGGCTCGATTGAGCCGAGCACGCCTAATTCAGTAACTCCGAATATGGCAGATGCAACGTCCAGGTACGCCCCGCAAAGGACCAGGTTCTGGCCGCAACTGAAGTTTCTCGCGAGCCCAATCTGGCTGTTCGAGACCAACAGGCGGCCGGTGCCGTTGCCGGAATCGGCTGTGAACCAGCTCGCATCGCCGGCGGTTGCATTGACCGGTAGTTTCTTCCCGTGAAGATCCGGCGCCTGCTTCGCCACAATGGTTCGGACGTCCAGCGCGCGTGTTTCGTTTGGGGCAAGTTTGTATTCCTGATGCCACATGGTTCCTTCCGCGGCGATGTTGACGTTGAACACGATTGGCTTGGCGGCATGATTGAACAGGAGCAGCGTGGACTCGTTTCCATTTGCAATGCTCCAGGGATGACCGCCGCCATTGTCTATATCCTGCGCGTCCTTGCCGATGAGCTGCACGGCCGGATACATGCGCTGCCCGCGTGAGATGAGATTCGCGATAACGGCGCCAGGCTGGCTATTCGAAGTAATAGTGAATGAATTACGCAGGCCGGGGTCGCCGGCCAGATCGGGCAGTTGGACCGGCTGCACGGAGCCGGGCGGCAGATTCAGCGTGGCGACGGTTTTCGCCTCCGGACTGCCTGCCGAAATCGTGCTGAAGGAAACCGTGACCGTCGCCGGCTTGAGGCCAAAGTTGGCAACGGCGAGGTCTGTGGCGAACTTCTCGCTGTTGAGTAGATCTGTGATACCAACCGGCACGCCAGCAAAGATCATCGACGGCGAGTTCATGCCGGCGCTGTTTGAGAAGTTCAGCGAAATCGTGGCGTGCGCGCCTGCGGAGCTCGTGGGCGCAATACCCCAGACCGCGAACGTTCCCTTGCCAGTACTGTTGGAAACGTCAATCGCGACGGGATGGCCGAAGGCATCGGAGTCGCCAGCCGATTCCAATTCCTCCATCGCAGCGGCAACATCGGGCAGGTTTCCTTCGCGGCAGGCCGGAGCGATTATGACCTGCGATGCTGCGAGATGGTAGCTGCGGCGCGTGCCGTTGCCGGTTTCGAGGCACGTGACGGCGAGCGTTTGCGGGGCGTTGGATGTGTTTAGCAGGGCGATCAAAGGGGAACCGGCTGCGGAGGGCGCAACCGCTCTGTACCCGGCGGGCATCATGGGATCAGGCATCAACAACTCTTCTTCAAAGTATGCAGGAGGAGATTGTGCGGTACCCACAATCGACAACTGCGCACCGATCGCCATGCTCTGCACTTCGCTCGGGTCCGGCATAACCTCGACCGACCCCATGGCCTGCAAGAGGCCTCCCGTGTTCAGAATGTCTTTGATCGGGACGGCCTGCTGGCTGTGCGGCGCGAAAGTGACGACCTTTTGCCCGATGGCGGAACCGTCCATGCTTCGGACCATCACCGTGGCGTGAACGGGCAGCTTCAGTTCGTTCACCATGGTCAGGGTGCTTGCATGCTCTGCGTCCTCTATAAAGAACGGAGCGAAGAGCGGCATCGTCATATGCGTTTCGTTTGGGTCCGGCGGTTTCGTGGGCGGCGGCATCTTCGGCTGATCCTGGGCCCCGAGCGACGAAATGGCTACGAAGCAAATGAAAAACAGGGAACGCACTTGGGGTACTCCTTAACTGCTTTACTGGTTCGGGTCCGGCGCTTTCAGGGTTTTCAGGAACTCGATAATCGCGCCTTGTTGATAGGAGCTGAGCGCG
>JAJPJN010000158.1 GCA_021324185.1 Terriglobia bacterium
CGCCTCCTCGTCGCCGCGGATTAGCCAGGCGCCGGAAGCGAGTGTGGCCGCGAGTTCCTGGCGCATTTTGCGCTGGGCCACGGCGGGATCAACGGTCAGGTCCATAACTCCGGAGACTAAGTGCTTGCCGTCGGGAGTGAGATAGAGAGTCAGAAGCGGAGCGCGCATGCTGGCGCGGAAGACGAGCTTGCGGTAGCAGGAGGAATCGACGGCGGAGGAGTCGATGAGAGTGAGGGATTGATGGCTTGGGAGTTGATACCAAGCACGTAGGAACGTCTCGAAACGGGCGCTTTCCTGGCTGCTGATCGCTTGGCACTGTTCCGCGAGCGAAGTGCGGGCAAGGAGAAGCAGGTATGCCGCGTGTGCCGCTCGAAATCGCATAAAGTTTACCGTGCAGCGCGCTCGAGTCGAACGTCCAGGCTCAGCTTGTCTCCGGAGTGAATCACAAGGGGGCCGTTCGCCGCTGTCGCGTTGGGGCCGGGATAAGTCCACTCCCGGTAACCGTCTGCCTGAAATGTCAGCCCTACAGGAACGTCTGGGGGAACGAGGAGCTCAAAGCCAGATCCGTTGACCGCCGTCTCGATCCAACGGTTCGGGTTCAAGATGCGCCACAGGTGAACGCCCGGATTGACGGGCTGGCCGGTTGCTGCGTCAATCACCGTGCCGCTGATGAGTCCAGCCTTAGGGCCCAGATTGATCGTAATCTCGGCGACCGGCCGGTCGCGATCGATCTTGACGATCGGGCTCGTGTCATTGCTATAGAAACTGAAGGCCATGTTAGGATACCGGGCAGTTTCCTTCCAGGTGAGCACTCTGTATGTTCCCCAAGCAAGTTTATCCATGACGAACGCTCCATCCGGATCGGTTTCCACGTAGCGAATCGCCTTCGCCTGTCCCCGATCATCCATGCGATTTACCCTAATCTTCACCCCCGGCTCGGGCTTGCCGGATTCGGTCAGTGTACGACCGCGGATCACACCCTCGTCCGCGGTGCCGGCCCCGACCAGCCCCAGAGATAGCGCAATAAAGATACCCAGTGTTGTACGCATGTGGTCGCTCCGCTTTAGGGGTTGATCCTTGTGCCTGGGCGCATGGAGTTAGTCTGGGGAGGGGTAGTGGTGCCGTTGATCTTTATCGCGTTAGTGTGTATGAATCCCATTAGCGTTCCAAACGGTACCTGCACATTGTTGGAGACATCCTGTAGCCATTTATCGGTGAGGCTATGTCCGCACCCAGCCGGCGTGTAGCCGTCCGCGCCCAGTGTCCAGCCGTCGGTGAAGTTCCCGCTGCTGTCGGTCGTGCTGTCGTCGACAACGCACACATTTGTTTTGGTGCCAGGCTCGGGCTGATTGCAATTCCAATCACTAGGGTTCGGCTCTTTTATCGTTTCGCATATTTTGATGTTTTTTGCGGGGGTGTCGTCTGGGTCTGGATACTGAACGTTGTAGGTCACATCTCGCTCCATCGTTGTACTGCAGCCGGTGCAAAAACCGATTAGGTCACTTTGCACGACCATATGGTCAGGGCCGACCTCCGTCTGGGCAGAGTCGCCCGCCACGCAACCGTTGGCGTCTGTCGCGGTCATGCTAAGGTATGTTTCGCCGAAGGCATTGCCCTGCGCTGCCGCCCAGGGCGTGCCGGTGTTATCGATTCCGCTGGACGTGACGCTCGCGACGCTGTTATTCCCCATCCAGGCTGAGACGGAAGTTGGCGAAAGACCTCCCCAATCACAGCTACTAATGCAGCCGCACTCATATGCATCCGTCCCGCAGGAAACAACCGGGGCGTACTCGTTGTATGTTGCCCCCGTCTCAATAAAGAGATCCAGCATGCTGAGCTGGCACAAGGCTTGGCCGCTATAACAGGAGAACGTTCGTGACAGTCCGGTCAATTCATCGAGTTGGACGAGCTTGCCGAATACCTTCGGCTTGTTGAGCGTGGTCCAGGTGACCGATCCGCTTTTGGCGTCCGGTGGAAGCTTGTTTCCTTTGTCGTCGGGCTGCTGCTTGGTGATGATGTCGTTGATGGAAATGGCCACCGTAGCGAGCGGAGGTAGGGACACCTTTTTGATCCAGGCGGTTTGCCCTGCGTGTATTGCGAGTTGCACAAAGCGGTTAGCAAGCGCCGGATCGGGGTTGAAGATAAGAACTGTGGACGTAGTGGAACCCTCGATGTTCCAGGGGTGTTGCCCTTTATTAGCGAACTGCTCCTGATCTTTCCAAGGCAGCGTGGTAGATTCCGGCGATCCGGAATCCTCAGAGACAGCTTGCACATCGCTCAGCACGTCGCCGGCTGTGCCGCCCGCCTGCACGATAAGCGAGTTCGTTGAGCTGGCCTCAGCGGCGGCCTCGGGCAGGTCTTTTACAACTACGCTGTGAGCGGGGACGGTCAGAGTGGCGATTACCTTTTGCGTGCTGTCTGCGCCTGTGCCTTTGCTCAGCAGAATCGTTGCGTTATGCGGCGTGGCGCTAAAGTTGGCCAGCGATGCTCGCAGGTTGAAGGTTTGCGGTCCGAAGATTGGGTTTTCGGCAAGCGGCACACCCGGATAGATCGCGTTTGCCGACTTCAGCATGGCCGGATCCCAGAAGGCGACGGCGGAATACGAGTGGCCCCGATCGTGAGCGCCCAATCCGAACACGGCTAATTCGTTAGCGGGTGCCGAGGAAGATACGGCGATACCAACCGCCAGCTTCGAATCTAGCATTTCTGGAAGGGCGTCGGCGAGCGTTGCAATAGGGCTCACGCCGGTACCGCGGCAGGCCTGCAGCAACAGAGTCTGGTTTGGCTCAATCGGCATGCTGCTCGTCCGGCCCGCGCCGCTTTGCAGGTAACAAGTAAGTGTCACGCTCTGCCGCATCATGCTGAGGCTGTGGATCGCCACTATAGGCATGGCCGAGAGCCCGCTGGTTACGGCACGGTAGTTTGCTGGTTTGGTATTCATGAACATCACAAACTCCTCCTCGATGTCGTTCACGGCTGATCCAGTTGAAGATGTGATCGACAACTGCGCCGCCAGAGGCGCTGGCTTGGCCGTCATGAGCGAGACGGAGCCATAGGTCGCCGGTGACAACACGGCAGCGGTTGATAAGAGATCGGCAATTTTGATGTTTTGCTGGCTATACGGCGCCATCGTTACGGTGCGCTTGGAGATTTGATTGCCGGCCAGATCGTAGAGCACCACATCGACGTCCAACGGGGTCGAAAGATCGCTCACGGCGGAGATTACGCTTTCCGTTGTAGTGTCCTGAATGAATAGCGGCGCCACGATGGCCATCGGCATCATGGGCGCCATTGAATTCGTGCTGCCTTTGTTTGGCTGGGGAGGATTAGCCGTCTGCTGGGGCACAGCGGCCCCGAGCGACGAAATGGCTACGAAGCAAATGAAAAACGGGGAACGCACTTGGGGTACTCCTTAACTGCTTTACTGGTTCGGGTCCGGCGCTTTCAGGGTTTTCAGGAACTCGATAATCGCGCCTTGTTGATAGGAGCTGAGCGCG
>JAJPJN010000102.1 GCA_021324185.1 Terriglobia bacterium
GACCTGATGTACTATCTCCCCACATTTAAGAAAGTTCGCGAGTTCGTAGTCACCAAGGAGATGGTGCTTTCGCAGAAGATCAATATGGCTGTGCTCGAAAAGGCGGGCTAGCACCGCTATTCGAAGAGAGAGTTTTCACCGGGCAGCACCTCATTTATAGCGCTGCCGCCTTTTTCTGCTTCCGTGTTCACGGCAAAACCCGCCTGGAAAATCAAAATGGTCACAACGAAAGATAAGACGGATACAAAACGATTACCCATGATGCCCATCCGGGACGTGGTCATCTTTCCCTACATGATGACGCCGTTTGTGGTTGGGCGAGAGTCGAGTGTCCGCGCGCTGGAAGAGGCGCTGCTAACTGACAAGAAGATCTTTCTCGCCACCCAGCACGATGCTTCGGTGGACGAACCCCGGCCGGATGAGATTTACTCGGTCGGGACGGTGGCAAATATTGTCCAAAGCCTGAAACAGCCCGACGGAAACATCAAGGTGCTGGTGGAGGGTGTCGAGCGCGGCAAGATCATTTCGGTCAGCGAAGAGGAGGGCTACTTCCGTGCGGTCATCAAGACCACCACGTTCAAGGTGGAGCAGGGCAGCCAGCTCGAAGCCCTGACCAGCCGGGTTACCACGCTCTTTGAGCAGTATGTGAAGCTGAGCCAGAACCTGAATTACGAGACGATGATCGCCGCCATTCGGGTGGACGATCCGGGCAAACTGGCCGACACGGTGGGCGCCAACCTGCAGCTCACGATTGAAGAAAAGCAGGAGCTCTTAGAGATCTTCGATCCGGTTGACCGCCTCACTCGGGTGGCGGATCTGCTCGATATCGAAATCGAAAAGCTGAACGTCGACCGCACAATCCAGGGCCGTGTCAAGCGGCAGATGGAGCGGGCGCAAAAAGAGTATTACCTCAACGAGAAGATTAAGGCCATCCAGAAGGAACTCGGCCGGGGCGAAAAGAGCGAATACGACGAGCTGAAGAAGAAAATCGACACGGCGGGCATGTCGAAGGATGCGCATGAGAAGGCGATTGCCGAGCTCAAGCGCCTGGAAGGCATGCCGCCGATGTCGGCAGAATCCACCGTCTCGCGCAACTACTTGGACTGGCTGCTCGCCGTACCGTGGAAAAAGCGAACCAAAGAGATTCGCGATCTGCGCTACGCGCGGCAGGTGCTCGAGGGAGATCATTACGGTCTCGAAAAAATCAAGGAACGCATCCTCGAGTTCCTCTCTGTACGACGCCTGGTCCAGAATCCGAAGGGTTCCATCCTCTGCTTTGTTGGGCCTCCCGGCGTGGGTAAGACCTCGCTTGGAATGTCGATCGCGAAGGCGACCGGGCGCAAGTTCGTACGCCTGTCACTTGGCGGCGTGCGGGACGAAGCTGAAATCCGTGGTCACCGCCGCACCTACATCGGCGCGCTTCCCGGGCAGGTCATCCAGATGATGAAAAAAGCGGGAACGAAAAACCCTGTCATCATGCTGGATGAAATCGACAAAATGTCGATGGATTTCCGCGGTGATCCCTCTGCTGCGCTTCTCGAGGTTCTCGATCCCGAGCAAAACTACATGTTCATGGATCACTATCTCGACGTCGAATACGATCTGCGGGAAGTCTTTTTCATCGCCACGGCGAACGTGTTGCATACCATCCCGCCTGCATTGCAGGATCGTATGGAAGTGATCCGGCTGTCCGGTTACACCGAACTCGAAAAGCTGGAAATTGCCAAACGCTTTCTGGTTCCCAAGCAAATTAAAGACACAGGCGTCAACGAAGAGCAGGTAGAGTTCACTGATGCCGGCATACAGACTCTAATTCAGTCGTACACTCGGGAGGCCGGGGTTCGAAACCTGGAACGCGAGATCGGCAATCTATGCCGGAAAGTGGCTCGCAAGGTTGTGGAAGCGCAGTCGGCGGCGACCGACGAGCCTCTTCCCGAGACTACCGATATGCCGCTCGAAATGGTGGAAGACGAGGCGCCCGCCGAAGAGGCTGTGGAAGCGAGTTCCACCCCAACCGCGGTAAAGAAGCCCAGGAAGAAAGCCAAGAAAGAAGAACCACCGCTGGTACCCATAGAAAAAGTGATCATCGCTCCGGAAAAAGTTCAGGAGATGTTAGGGCCGGCTCGCTTCCGCGATCTCGATCTGGACAAACAGAACGAAATTGGCGCCACCACTGGTCTGGCCTGGACCGAAGTCGGGGGCTCTATTCTAACCACCGAAGCCACGGTTATGGAAGGCCGGGGCAAGATGATGACCACTGGCAAGCTCGGCGACGTGATGCAGGAATCGGCCCAGGCTGCAATGAGCTATATTCGCTCGCGCGCGCAGTACCTCGGGCTGCCAAAGGATTTCTATCGCCATCTGGACATACACGTTCATGTCCCGGAAGGCGCGATTCCGAAGGATGGCCCATCGGCAGGCATTACGATTGCAACCAGCATATGCAGCGCGCTAACCGGCATCCCGGTTCGTTGCGATATCGCGATGACCGGCGAAATCACGGTGCGCGGGCGCGTGCTTGCCATCGGCGGGCTGAAAGAAAAGCTGCTGGCAGCGCACCGGCAAGGCATCTTTGAAGTGGTCCTTCCGAAAGACAACGAAAAAGACCTTGCCGATATTCCGGAGAATATCCGAAAGGAAATGAAGCTGCACTTTGTTTTCTCCATGGATGAAGTTTTGAAGATCGCTTTGGAGCGGGAGATTGTGGCTCTGCCGCTGGCGCCGGCAGCCGCAGCCGATTTAGCGACGCTACCGAACGAAGAAAACCGGATGCACTGAAATAACGTTTTCGTTCGGCATCGCAATCCGCGTCCTCGCAGGGATTAGGTGAATGGCGGTTATGGAAGTAGCGGCATCGGAGCCCGTATTCATCGTGAGTGCGGCAGCCGCTGAGCAATTCCCGCCGGAGCGGCCGGACAGAGATATCGAGGTTGCGTTCCTTGGCAGAAGCAACGTCGGGAAATCCAGCTTGTTGAATAAGCTGGTGCGGCAGCCGGGGCTGGCGTTCACAAGCGCACGTCCAGGCTGTACGCAACTGATCAATTTTTTTCAGATCGATGAGCGGCTTCGCTTCGTGGATCTACCGGGTTACGGCTATGCGCGGGTATCGATAGAAGAACGCGCGCGTTGGAAAAAGTTGATCGAAAGTTATCTATTGCAGCGGCAAAGCCTTCGCTTGTCGCTCCTCCTCATCGACGCCAGGCGGGGATGGATGGATATGGACCTGGAACTGAAAGCCTGGCTTGAGTTCCACAACCGTCGATATCAGGTAATTGCTACCAAGATCGACAAACTGAAAAGTGTAAATCAAGTGAAAGCCGGATTGGCTGCAATCCAAAGACAATCATCGGACAAGCAGCCAGTGCCGTTCTCGGCCATAGATGGCCGGGGAGTGAGGGAAATTTGGCAAATCATCTCGAAGATCAAGACCAGTCAGTAGCCCCCGCGGCAACCACCGAAGGTACGCCCACCGAGAATCCTCAAGAGACGAACGGCGACGGCAAACCTGCTGTGAGTGCAGAGGGAACCACTACGGAATCAGAACCAGCAAAGAACGCTGGCGAACCGAAGCCTGCGGAAACAAAGGCGGGCACGGAAACCAGAAGTGAACGGGCTGCGGGCGCTCGCCCGAGAACCGGCGAGCCGCGTGCCCATGAGCCGCGCGGTAACGGGCGCGCTCCGGGCGATGGCCCCCGCCGCGCCGGAACCGAAGCACGGCCAAACACGGAGGCAAGAGCAAACGACGTTCGCAGTGCGCCTGAAAACAGCTCAGCCGCGGTGACACAGGGCGCTGCCCCGCCCAATGCCGCGCAAGCCGCCGCCACGCAGGGCGGGCAGCAGCAAGCGCAACAGCCGGGTGCGCAACCAGGACAGCAACACGGCTTTCAGCGCCGGGGACGCCACTCGATCGGCAACACCGGCGCACAAGGACAGCGCAACGGCGCGACCACGCTCGACCTGGTCGAACTCAAAGATATGAGCATCCAGGCGCTGAACCAAATTGCAAAGGATTTGGGAGTGCAGGGTGCGGCCGGCCTGCGCAAACAGGAGCTTATTTTCAAGATCCTGCAGACGCAAGCCGAAAAAAGCGGGCTCATTTTTTCAGAAGGAGTGTTGGAGTGCCTGCCCGATGGCTTCGGATTTCTGCGCGCCCCCGAATACAACTACCTGCCGGGGCCGGATGACGTCTACGTCTCACCATCTCAGATCCGCCGTTTTGATCTGCGCACCGGCGACACTGTCTCAGGGCAGATTCGGCCACCGAAAGAGGGCGAGCGCTACTTCGCGTTAATCAAAGTTGATGCAATCAACTTCGAGCCGCCGGAGGAAGCGCGTAACAAGATTTTCTTTGATAATCTGACGCCGCTCTATCCCGACGAGCGTCTGAAACTCGAAACTACCAAAGATAACTTTTCCGGCCGTGTCATGGATCTGATGACGCCGCTCGGAAAAGGGCAGCGCGGTCTCATTGTTGCTCCGCCGCGTACCGGTAAAACGATGCTCCTGCAAAGCATCGCCAATTCGATCACCACGAATCATCCGGAAATTAACCTGATTGTCCTTCTGATCGACGAGCGCCCGGAAGAAGTGACCGATATGCAGCGCTCGGTGCGCGGTGAGGTCATCAGCTCGACATTTGATGAACCCGCTTCGCGGCACGTGCAGGTTGCGGAAATGGTGATCGAAAAGGCAAAGCGCCTGGTTGAGCACAAGCGCGACGTTGTCATTCTGCTGGATTCGATCACTCGCCTGGCGCGTGCCTACAACACTGTGGTGCCCCCTTCGGGCAAAGTGCTGTCCGGCGGCGTAGATTCGAATGCCTTGCAGCGCCCGAAGCGCTTCTTTGGCGCCGCTCGAAACATCGAAGAAGGCGGGTCGCTCACCATTGTCGCGACGGCCCTGATAGATACCGGCAGCCGCATGGACGACGTGATCTTTGAAGAGTTCAAAGGCACCGGCAACATGGAAATCCATCTTGATCGCAAGCTGGTAGACAAGCGCGTCTTCCCCGCCATTGATATCAACAAGAGCGGAACGCGCAAGGAAGAGTTGCTGATGCCGCGCGAGGAACTGAATCGCGTCTGGGTATTACGCAAGGTGCTGAATCCGCTTTCGCCTGTTGAGTCGATGGAGTTGCTGCTCGACAAGCTCGGCAAGACGCGCAACAACGCGGAATTTCTTGCTGCAATGAGTGGCTAATAGTCACTGGTCTGCATGGGCCGCATCCGAATTCTCTCCGATAACGTTGCGAACAAAATCGCGGCGGGCGAGGTGGTGGAGCGGCCCGCTTCCGTCGTCAAGGAGCTGTTAGAAAATTCGCTCGATGCCGGCGCGATGGACATTCGCATCGATGCCGAAAATGCCGGCCGCCGCTTGCTGCGCATTCAGGATGACGGCTGCGGCATGTTGCGCGATGACGCCTTGCTTGCATTTGAGCGCCATGCGACCAGCAAGCTGAGCGACGTTAAAGATCTGCTCGCCATCTCAACGCTCGGCTTTCGCGGCGAAGCGCTGCCGTCTATCGCCTCAGTAAGCCGGTTGTTGCTGGAAACTAGATCGGCCGAGGAGCAGACGGGAACCGCGGTCGAAATTGCAGGCGGAAAGCTGCTGCGCTGTGATGAAATCGCGCGCCCGACGGGTACCACCATCACGGTTCGCGATCTTTTCTTTAACGTTCCGGCGAGAAAGAAATTTCTACGCAGCGATCAGACCGAGCTGGCGCATATCGGCTCGCTGGTGACGCATTACAGCCTTGGTCACCCCAATAAGCGCTTCGAGCTGTACCACGAAGGCCGCGAGCTCCTTTCTGTTACCCCGGTTTCCACTCTGCGTGATCGCGCCTTTCAAGTTCTGGGTTCCGGGATCATGCAGGATCTGGTGGACCTTGCGCCGCGCACATTTGAGCTGCGACTGCCGCCACCGTACGTTCCGCCGGGCACGCGCCAGACGGAAGCGCCGGAATCCGAAATAGCCCAATTCGTACTGGAGGGGCTCGTCTCCGGCCCTCACGTTCAAAAGCCGAACCGCAATTCGGTGTTCCTGTTTGTGAACGGCCGCCTCATCCGTGACAAGATGCTGCAGCACGCGTTAATGGCCGCTTATCACAACCTGATGCCGGCCGGATGTTACCCTTTGGCGCTGCTGTTTCTGAATTGCGATGCTTCCGAAGTGGACGTGAATGTCCATCCTTCTAAAACGGAAGTTCGTTTTCGCCACAGCAGCGCAGTTCACGATTTTGTGCGCGATGCCGTGCGTGACGTTCTGATGGAAAGCCGGCCGGTATCGAGTATCCCACTACGTCCAAGCTCTCCTCTGCCGGGACCCGTGCAGCGTGCGGCGGAACTTCCGTATTCTGAGTTCTCCGCGCGGGTGGAAGCTATTAGCTTTGGGCGAGATTCGGTTGAGGCGTCCGCCACGGTGCAGACCGAAGGCCTTCCCGAAATTCACCTGCCGCCTGTCCCAAGCTTTACCGGGATCCCAAACCACGCGCCCGTCACGACGGCGTCCGGCACCGCCAAACTTCGCCGCATTCCGGACACGCATGGCGCGCTGGATCAGCTTCCCACAGATTGGGAGAGTGTCAATTCGCTCGCCGCGCTACCGGACCTTCGGCCGCTGGGCCAACTGCATGACAGCTTCATCATCGCGGCGGGCCGTGACGGGCTCTGGATTATCGATCAGCACGTTGCGCATGAGCGCATCCTGTTTGAACAGATTTTACGGCAACGCGCAGCAGGAGAAGTCGAGATTCAGCAATTGCTAATGCCTCTGGTGTTGCGATTGACGCCTGCCCAGCAATTTGAATATGCGCGCATCGCAGACGAACTGAATGCGCACGGCCTCGACACCGAGCCTTTCGGACAGCGAACCATTGCAATTAAAGCCGCGCCGGCGGGTGTGGGAACCGGCGATATCGAAAAGATCGTACTTGAAATTTTGGACATAGCCGAAGTCGAATTGCGCTCTGCTTCGCTCGATGAGATCCGCCGTAACGTGTGCGCCACCATCGCCTGCCGCGCCGCCATCAAAATCAACACCAAACTGGAGCCGAAGAAAATAGAATGGCTCTTACGATCGCTGGCAGCCTGCGACTACCCCATGACCTGTCCACATGGGCGGCCTATCGCGCTGCGCTACAGCACAAAAGATATTCTAAAGAGCTTTCACCGGATTTGAGAGTCATCATTCAGCACGTACTTACTGCCGTCCCAGGAGAATGAAAGAATCCGGGGAGGAAACGTGCGTTGCGACAGATCGAAAAGGATGGGAATCTCCACGATGATCCTCCCGTCTGAGGTAGCGTGGGCGCTCGGAACTTTAGGAGCTTGCGGGCAGATCCCACGGCCGGCGCCGTGCGCAACGATTTTCATTTCTGGGAATTGATGAGCGGGCAGATCTGTCAGAGACCAAACTTCGCGAAAACCAGGTCCGCTCCGTTCTAGAACATGCACTTGCATGCACTCTCCTAGCGGAGCGTCCACAAACAGAATGTGTTTCTGCCGGCTCAGTGACTTCATATCCAGATCGAGAATACGAGCGCCCAAGGTATCATCCGTGACGCCCGCTGCCTCCCGGATGGATCGGATATCCGTGACCGGAAGCCGGGTCTTTTCGGCCCAGGATTTATCTTCGGAGTCCTGCATTTTTTTTAGGATCTCTTGCTTATTTATCTGGCCGAACACCGGGGCCATATAGAGGCAAAACAGTGCAATACCACAGCGCTTCATCAACATAAAATTCGTAACAAGATTATGTCGCACTGTAGCTTTCGCACGTATTTTGACTCAGCGGTGAATAGCTTAGGCGCTGACCGACCTGCGGGTCTATTGGGTCTACTCCCACTCAATCGTCCCCGGCGGCTTGTTGGTGAGGTCATAGAAAACGGCTGCCACCGCCGGGAGCGCCAGCAACTTCCGCGTGAGTTGTTCGAGGTGCTCTGGGGCCATCAGCGCTACGTCTGCTGTCATCCCGTCAACCGAATTAATGGGGCGCAGTACGACGGACTCACTGGCCTGCGCAGTCCCGAGCGGCAAAAGAATAACGGGAAATTGCCACACCATATCCTCAAAGCCGATCTCAGCGGAGAACTGCCGGACGATTGCATCGGCATCTCGCAAGAGATCAAGCCTTCTTTTCGTCAACGGTGCGCGAAACACCCTCATTTCGAAAAGCGGAGCTTTGGATCCACACAATGCCACAACGCGATTGATATCGGAGCGGCGGTTCGTCAACTCCGGCGCGATTTTTTGAACTGCTTCTAACGACGGCGTCCTCTCGAGCGCCAGCGCATTCCTATAACTGCGGGAATCCCCTTGCACTCCCACAGAGCGAACCGGCAGTAGAAATCCATCATCCGTAGCGCCCAGCGCAGCTTCCTCTTCCGAGCACAGACAACGAATCGCCAGCCCCGGCCCGGGAAATGGATGCCGCATCAGAAACCTGGCCGGAACTCCGATGTCGCGGCCAATCTCGCGCACTTCGTCCTTGTAAAACGATGTCAGCGGCTCAATAATCCGCCCAGAATCGATCAGCGCTTGGATACCCGCAACGCGATTGTGATGGGTCTTGATGAGATCGGCTTTGGCTGTGCCGCCCGATTCGATCGTGTCCGGATAGATCGTCCCCTGGCCGAGTATCCAGTTTCCGCTTAGAAAGTGCTCGGTTGCGAGAATCCGCTCCTGCACTTTGACGAACTGCTCGCCGATCGCAAGCCGCTTCTGCTCGGGATCGAAAATGCCTTCGAGTACGCTCAGAAACTCCCGTTCGGCCTCATCAACCAGGAAATGGGCCGCGCCGAGTTGCCGAAAAATGTCGCGCACGAAATCGGTTTCGCTTTTGCGCATGAGGCCGGTATCGACGTAAGTTCCGTAAACCCGCTCTGGCCCCAGCGCCCGCAAACAGAGCGTGTATGCAACTGTGGAATCCACGCCGCCGCTGACAAAAAAGAACACGTTGCGATCCTGGGCGGCAGCGCGGATTTGTTCTTCGATCACCGGCACACGTTGCGAAACATCCCAGTCCTTTACCGCCTTGCAAACGTCGAATACAAAATTTTCGAGAATGCGCGTGCCTGCATGCGTGTGCGCCACTTCCGGGTGAAATTGCAGTCCGAAAAGCTTTCGCTCCGGAGCAGACATCGCCGCGATGCCGATGCTCTCGGTTGCCGCCGTTACCCGAAATCCCTCCGGTACACTCTGGACCGTATCGCGGTGGCTCATCCAGATCTGCGAGTGGGTGACGCCGTTCCAGAGGGCATCGGGCGCCGTCACAGTCAGATGCGCGATGCCGTATTCGCCGCGTTCGCCGCGCTGTACTTTGCCGCCCAAATGGTGCGCCATAAGCTGGTGGCCGTAGCAGATGCCCAATACAGGAGTTTGCACTCTGAGGAGCTCGGGATCAATATCGGGGCTGCCCGGCTCGTAGACGCTTGCCGGGCCGCCTGAGATGATAATTCCCTTGCGCGACCGAAGGATGGCTGCCGGCGTATCGCTGGGTTGAACGTCCGCATAGACGCCTAGCTGCCGCACGCGGCGAGCAATCAAATGGGTATACTGGCCGCCGGTGTCAAGCACCGTGATCTGAGGCGCCGTTATGCTATTGGACAAATTCGAACGGGCGGCCTACTGTAAACTTGCCCGCTGTTTTCCGTATCGATTCTTCGACATTGCCAGCAGCTTGGCTGCTTCCGGCATGGCGGCGATGGCCTTCTGAACTTCGGGATCCTGCTCTACGCCGATCTTCAATGAATCCTCATAGCTGAATGCCGTGATGTACATCTCCTGGCGAAGCTCATCCCTTAACCAGGCGTGGTCGCGTGTCCAATCCGCTTCGGTGAATTCCACTCCCTTCTTCATCAGGAAGTCGTGGAAATCGTTCAGGACGTTTTCGTCCGGGATCCACCCCTTCGGCAGCGTGGCCGAGTGGTTTGCGAAGTAATAAACGGAAAAATCGAAAAACGCATTCTTCCGCACGGCCGAAAGTTCCAGGGCGTCGAGTTTCGGTGCGGCGTATTTTTCGTCCGGCGTAATACCGCCGCCGCCGTAGACAACGCGGCCCAAGTCGGTCTGCTTGACATCCGTCGGGTTACTCACCTGGTTACGCTTTCCGTAGTAGTAATCGAGGAAGGACAGATTGGAATAATCGCGCTGGATCAGCCGCCCGCTCGGCGTATAGTAATGCTGGGTCGTTAGCGCAAGACCCGTGTTGTCACTGAGCGGATAGACCGTCTGCACGAGGCCCTTGCCAAATGTCGTATCGCCCAGAATCCAGGCGCGGTCGTGATCCTGCAGTGCTCCGGCCACGATCTCCGCAGCCGAGGCTGTATACCGGTTCACAAGCACCACGATTGGATAATTCTCTCCATACTGGCTGCCGCGAGCCAGATACGGCTTCTCCGCATAAGCCCGGCCTTTATGTGAAACCACGACCTGGCCGCGATCAAGCCAATGCCCAGCAACCGCCACGCCTTCCTGCAGCAGCCCGCCTGGATTTTCACGCAGATCCAGGATCAGTCCTTTGATATTCTGCTCGCCAAGGCGCTTCAAATCGTCTTCCACTTCTTTGCTGGTGGTTTCGGTAAACTGCTGGATGCGTATGAAGGCGACGCCGGGCTTCACCCAGAACGCCTCGTCCACGGAGTTGCGCGGAATCTCATCGCGAATGATGTTAAACACCAGCGGCTTGGGGCTGCCTTCGCGCGTGACAACTACTTGCACCTTAGTGCCTTTGGGCCCTTTGAGCATGTCCGCAATCTCGGTACTCGTGGCGGTATCTACGCGCTTGTCATTGATCTGGATAATCACATCGCCCGGCCGCAGGCCCGCCTTATAGGCAGGAGATCCCCCAAAAGGACGCAGCACAATGGTTTTGCCCGTGCGCGGCTGCGGCCCGATATACATCCCGATCCCGTAATACGAGCCATGCTGCTCTTCGCGCATCCCTGCAAACTCTTTGGGGTCGAAGAAAGTCGAATGTGGATCCAACGTCCGCAGCATGCCGGGAATCGCGCCCTTATAGATCGCTTTGTCCGGCGAGAGCTTCTCGGCGTAATTCTGATCCACTACGTCGTAGATTTTGGTGAACGATTCGATGCTCGCTTTTAAATCGTCATCCGACGTGGGACTCACGTTTCGCTGGGCAGCAGAAGCGGAGAGAATGGCAGGCCCGTATTTGCCGCCCAAAAGCGTGCAAACGGCCAAAAATAGTGGGACAAACAGCAAATAACGGCGGTGGGATGACAATCCAGCCTCCAAAGGGGATCTGACTTCAGTATAGACGTTTGAAAAAGGAACTTGAGGCGCAGGCGTTTAAGTTGCCGTGTGACGCCATTCCTTGGGCGCTTCGGCTAAACGACTGCCCGGAAGCGGCGCGCGGCTGAATTCTCGCTCCGCGCACCCTTCTTAGGGATCTCTTCCAGACGCTTCACCTGGTCGCTCACGCAAACCAGAAACATCGGCTGGCGGGCGTTCTTCAGCAGATCGATAATTCGGTCTTGCTGGTCCTCTAAATAAATCGATTTACCATCCGTCAGCAGATGCAGCCTGGAATCGGTCGTCATCACATCAGCCAGACGGCGGCCCATCTCACGCTGCAGGAAGCGCAGAACGCGCCGGATCTTTTGTAACGAAAAACCTTTGCGCCGCAACTCGGCAATTACCGTGATCTCAATCACCTCTTCGGGATTGTAGATTCGCTTGTGCCCTTCATGGCGCGGGGAAACAACTTTGCGCTCATCCCACCACTGCAGTTGGCGAAGGCTCACCTGGGCGATCGTTGCAACATCGGTACTGGTGTAGGTCCGCTGCCCACTGGGTAAATCAGGACGAACTTTCCGCGTTTTGAACATGACGCCCTATTTGTGTTTTAATTTTACCGGCTCCCTGAATTTTACTAGACCTGCGGCAGGAGTCAAGCCCGCCCCCATTAACCTCCGCCCACAAACTGTACGACTTCAATCCGCGAACCGTCCGGCACGCCGGTGCTGTCCCAATCGCGTTTGCGCACAATCGCCTTGTTCAGTTCGACCGCAACCCGGTCCGCTTCAATCTCCAACCTGCTGAGCAATGCGCTGACGGTTAGATCCGGCGGCACACGTGTGCGCTCGCCGTTTAGGATGATTTCGATTAGGCCGCCCGTCACGAATCCTCGTCTTTCTCCGTTCATTATATGGACTAAGCAACGTTGCTACTCTGGTATTTCGGTCACATGCCTACGACCTACGCTGAGACTTGGTTTCCGGTTCTGATTCAAATTCTGATTGCGCTGGCAGTGGCTTCGGCAATGATCGGCCTCTCCGCCCTGCTGGGCAGGCACGTTCGCGATCCTATTAAATTCATGCCCTACGAATCCGGGATGAATCCGGTCGGAAACGCGCGCGAGCGTTTCAGCGTGAAATTCTATCTGGTCGCGATGGTTTTCATTCTGTTTGACATCGAGGCAATTTTCCTCTATCCCTGGGCCGTTGTTTATCGCCAGCTACGGCTGTTTGCGTTTTTCGAAATGCTGCTTTTTATCGTGCTGGTATTGTGCGGCTTTTTCTATATATGGAAGAAGGGCGTGCTTGACTGGTCCAGTGACGAACAGCGCCGCCAGCAACGGGAAGCGGAGATCCGGCGTGCTGCCTGAGGCCGTATCCGAAAATACGACTGCGGTCACCATTGCGCAACAGCTTCCAAGTGCCATCGTGGATGCGCAGATGACCGTTGACGGGCCTGTTTTGTTTATCGATCCGGCACAGATCGTTGCTGTCTGCCGCCTGCTGAAGGATTACGGCTTTGAGCAGGTTAGTGGAATTACCGGCGTCGATTGGTGGCCGAAACATCCGCGGTTCGAAGTTATCTACTTACTACGGTCTTTTCGCAACAACCAGGCGCTCCGGCTAAGCGTGCGTTTGGCCGAGGACGAGGAGATCGAATCTGTCTGTTCCGTTTGGCGCGGAGCGAATTGGTACGAACGTGAAGTATTTGATTTATTCGGAGTTCGGTTCCGCAATCACCCCAATCTGGAGCGCATCATGATGCCGGCCGATTGGGAAGGTCATCCGCTGCGCAAGGATTATCCCGTTCATGGCGGCAAGTATTCCTATCAGGATGAATAGATGACGAAGGAAGGATATGCACACGTCGCGTCATTAGACGCACAGCATGAACTTGCGGTCGAAGATCCGTCCGGTCTGGAATTAGCTGAACAGCATCCTTCGGCGCGCAAAATGACCCTGAACATGGGTCCGCAGCATCCGTCCACGCACGGCGTACTGCGCGTTGTCTTGGAACTGGACGGCGAGACAATTATTAAGGCACGGCCGGAAATCGGCTATCTTCACACCGGTATTGAGAAAGAGTGTGAGGTCAAGAAATACCAACAAGTTGTCCCACTAACAGACCGCGTCGACTATCTTTCGAATCTCAACAATAACCTCTGTTACTCACTCGCCGTCGAGCGGTTGCTCGGGCTGGAAATCCCTCCCATGGCGCAATGGATGCGCGTGATGTTGTGCGAACTGTCGCGCGTTGCCAGCCATCTGATCTGGCTCGGCACGCACGCGCTCGACATCGGCGCCATGTCGGTCTATTTCTACTGCTTCCGCGAACGCGAAGAGATCCTGAAGATCTTCGAAATGTTTTCAGGGCAGCGGATGATGACGAGCTACATCCGCCCCGGCGGCCTTGCGCTGGAGCCGCCGCGCGGCTGGCACAAAGCGGTTTCGAAAGTGCAGGAACGGCTGGCTCGCGGCATAGACGAGTACCAGGGCCTGCTCGCCACAAATCCCATTTGGCTGAATCGCACCAAGGGCGTTGGCATGTTGCCGGTCGACGTGATGATCGATCTCGGCGTTACGGGGCCGATGCTGCGCGCCGCCGGTGTGAAGGCCGATGTTCGCAAAGATTGCCCGCATTCGAGCTACGAACTCTTCGATTTCGAGATACCCACCCGCCAGTCGAACGACGTGTATGCCCGTTTCGAAGTGCGCATGGAAGAGATGCGCCAGAGCATGCGTATTGTGAAACAGGCTCTGGAGGGCATGCCCGGCGGGCGCTGGCAGGCCGATGCGCCGCACATCCTCCTGCCCGATCGCGAGCAGATGAAGACGCAGATGGAAGCGCTCATCTATCACTTCAAGATCGTGACGGAAGGCTACCGCGTTCCGGCCGGCTCTGTGTATCAGGCAGTAGAATCGCCGCGCGGCGAACTTGGCTACTACGTCGTGAGCGATGGTACTGCGAATCCGCACCGCGTCTTTATGCGGACCCCCAGTTTCGGAAATTTACAGGCGCTTGGCGCCATGCTCGAAGGCGTTCTCATCGCCGATTCCATCGCCATCATGGGAAGCATGGATTTCGTGCTCGGGGACGTGGACCGTTAGCTATGACGTTTTCACCCGAACTCGAAGCACGATTCGCGAAGCTCTTAAACAGTTATCCTCCCGGCCGGCAACGCTCCGCCGTAGTGCCGATGCTCCTCTACGCGCAGGATGAGATCGGCTGCGTCACCCAGGAGCTGGTCGAAGAAGTGGCGCACCGCTGCGGCGTCACCGCGCTGCAAGTCGACGAAGTAATCGGCTACTATTCCATGCTGCATCGCAAGCCGCTTGGCAAGTATCATGTGCAGATTTGCACTAACATCGCTTGCCAGGCCGTGGGCGCTGAAGATCTCTGGGCGCATGCCTGCAAGAATCTTCAATTAGGTAATAAAGAGGTATCGCCGGACGGGCTGATCTCGCTTGAAGAGGTCGAATGCATTGGCGCTTGTGCCTGGGCGCCGGCCATTCAGATCAATTACGATTTTCATCACCAGGTGACCCCGGAAAAATTCGATCGTCTGATGCAAGCTTTAGCAGATCGTACTTATTCGGCGAGGCCGTCCTAGGAATCAGCCATGCGTTACAACGAACCTAGCCCGCTTGAGCAGATGATCATTTCCTACCGGTTCGATCTTCCGAATCCGGCGTCTATCGACACATATCTGGCCAACGACGGTTATGTGGCAATTAAGAAGGTGCTCGGTATGACGCCGGAAGCGATTATCGACGAGTTGAAGGTCTCATCGTTGCGTGGACGCGGCGGCGCCGGCTTCCCAACCGGCATGAAATGGAGCTTTGTTCCACGCAATACGGGCAAGCCAACTTACGTCATCTGCAACTCGGATGAAAGCGAGCCCGGCACTTGCAAAGACCGGCTGCTGATGGAAAACGATCCCCATCAGCTCATCGAAGGCATGTTAATTGCCGGTTGGACCATCAAATCAAACAAAGGCTACATCTTTATTCGCGGCGAATATCGATATCTGATCGATATCGTTGACCGCGCGATTGCAGAGGCTTATCAGCGCGGATACCTGGGGAAAAACATTCTCGGCTCCGGCTGGGATTTCGATCTTTATACGCATACCGGCGCCGGCGCTTACGAGTGCGGCGAGGAATCCGCCCTGCTCGAGTCTTTGGAAGGCAAGCGCGGCATCCCGCGTTTGAAGCCGCCGTTTCCGGCGGTAGTGGGCGCTTTCCAATCGCCTACGATTCTCAATAACTGCGAAACATACTCCGCCATCCCATGGATCTTCCGCAACGGCGGCGCTGCTTACGCGGCGCTCGGCACGCCGAAGAACGGCGGTACGCGGCTCGTATGCGTTTCCGGGCACGTCAACAAACCTGGCGTTTATGAGCTGCCGATGGGTTTCAATTTGTTGCGCATCGTCAATGAAGTCTGTGGCGGCGTGCGCAACGGAAAGAAATTAAAAGCGATCATTCCTGGCGGTTCGTCGTCTCCCGTCTTACGGGCGGATGAATGCGATATTCCGTATGATTTCGATTCGCTCGCAAAAGCCAAGACCATGGCCGGTTCGGGTGGAGTTGTCGTGCTGGATGAAGATACCGACATCGTTGCAGTCGCGCTGCGCACCATCAAGTTCTACGCGCACGAAAGCTGCGGCTGGTGTATCCCGTGCCGCGAAGGCACAAACTGGCTGAAGAAAATTTTGTCCCGCTATCACGAAGGTTTCGGAGATGAGAGCGATATCGATCTGATTGCCGAACTGGCGAACAACATGCTGGGACGCACCTTCTGCGCATTGGGTGACGCCGCTGCCATGCCGACGGCGGGTTTTGTCGCCAAGTTTCGTAACGAATTTGAAGACTATCTCAAGAAGTCCCCTCGCTTTCAACCAGCGCCGGAACTGGCCGTCGTTTAGCTCGATCTATGGCCGAAGTTATTAATTTCACGATTGACGGTCAGAAGCTGCAGGCAGCGCCTGGAACGCTGGTGATTAACGCCGCGAAGCAGGCAGGCATTTCCATTCCATCGTTTTGCTACTACGACAATCTTGCCCTGCAAGCGGCCTGCCGCATGTGTCTTGTGGAGGTAGAAAAAACTCCCAAGCTGCAAGTTGCTTGCACGTTGCCGGTTGCCGAAGGCATGGTCGTCCATACTGACACTCCGCAAGTTCATCAGGCGCGCAAGAGCATGGTCGAATTCCTGCTCACGAACCATCCGCTCGATTGCCCGGTCTGCGATAAGGGCGGCGAGTGCGAACTGCAGGATATGGCGTTCCGCTACGGGGCCGGGTTCAGCCGTTTCCGTGAAGCGAAGATCCACGTCGATGAGAAGCAATGGTCACCCGTCGTCTACTACGATGCTCCACGCTGTATTCTGTGCTACCGTTGCGTGCGCATCTGTGGCGAAGGCTTGGGCGTTAGTGCGTTGGGAATCGGCAATCGCGGCGCGATGGCCGAGATTGTGCCGAATCGCGGCGATCATCTGGAATGCGATGAATGCGGCGCCTGCATCGACATTTGCCCGGTCGGCGCGCTTACGAGCGGCGCCTATCGCTACAAGACGCGCCCGTGGGAGATGGAGCACGTCGGCACCGTTTGCACCCATTGTTCAAACGGCTGCAAGACCACTCTCGGCGTTCGTAACGGCCGCATCATACGTGCGAACAATCGCGACCGCTCCGGCGTCAATGGCGAATTTCTGTGCATCAAAGGGCGCTACGGATTCGATTTCTACGATCATCCGGATCGCTTGACCACGCCGCTGGTCCGGCAGGGCGGAGAACTGAAGCCCGTCTCCTGGGCGCAAGCGCTCGCCGTGGTGGCGAAGCGCTTCACGGAAATCCGGGCCAGAAACGGAAAATTTGCCGTCATCGGCTCGAACCACACCACGAACGAAGAAAATTACCAACTGCAGAAATTTGCGCGGCAGGTGTTGCGCACATCGAACATCGATCACCATCGCACCGGTGACGTCGCTACGCTTCTGGACGCGCTGCAAGGGCGTGCCAGCGCACTGGCCAGCACTGCAGATCTGGTGAACGCGAAGGCTGCCCTGGTCATCGATTCCGATCTCGCACAGGAGCAGCCGCTGCTCGCCTTCTCGCTGCGCTTCAACTGGCGGATCAATCAAGGTCACGTCTATGCCGTGACGCCCGGTCCCGTGCGGGAAGATAATTACGCCACCACAGTACGCGCCGAACCGGGACGTGAATTCGAACAGCTACAACTTTTGAAAGACCGCCTCGCCGCTGAACCGGAATTAGTTATTCTTTTCGGCGCTGCGATCAAGGGCGAAGACATCAGGCGGCTGGTTGCTTTCGGTGATTCGCTCGGCATCCCCGTCAAATATGTCGCGCTGGTGGACTACTCCAATTCGCGCGGCGCTTCGGATATGGGGCTGCTTCCGGATCTGCTTCCGGGGTATCGCCCGGTTTCCGAAGCAGGTCTCGAGCCTGGTCTTGACTACGATCAGATACTCGCCGCAACTGATCTGAACGCGCTCTGGGTGGTCGGCGCAAATCCGCTTTCGCGGCAGCCGCTGGCTTCGCAGGACGCATTCGTTGTGGTTCAGGATCTGTTTCTCACCGAAACCGCGCAGCGCGCCGACGTCGTTCTGCCCGCCTTCTGTGCTTACGAAAAGAACGGCACGGTAACCAATGTGTGCGGCGATGTCCAAAAACTGACGCGCGGGCCCAAGACGATGGGACCTAAACCGGACCTCGATATCATCGCGCTGCTTGCGAAGGAGATGCGCGAAGATCTGGGTCCAACGAAAGTGGCTGACGTATTCGCCGAAATTCGCAACCGCGTGCACGGCTACAACCTGCCGCTGGTGGTGATTGAGAGCGGCGGGGCTGCGCAGGCTGTTCCTCCTAACGATCGCATTCAGATCCAATCGCGCCCCGAGGTGGTCCGTTCTGCAGGAAATACGCTATATACTTCAGGAACACTGGGACGATATTCCCCCATGCTGAACTCCGTTCTGGAAGCGCCCGGCGCGTTGTACCATGATCCTCACATTGCGCCGTTTGTCGCAAAAGGAAGCGTTCAGGTAGACACGACGGAAAAGTACGGATGAACTTTTACATCGTCAGTCTCATCAAGATTGCTCTCGTCTTCGCTATCTTCATGACCACCCTTGCCTATCTGCAATGGGTGGAGCGCAAAGTGCTCGCGCATATACAATCGCGCACCGGGCCTTTGCGCGTCGGGCCGCATGGACTCATGCAGCCTTTGGCCGATGTTTTTAAGCTGCTCACCAAAGAAGATCTGCTTCCGCCCTACGTGAGCCGCTTCTTTTATCTTTTAGCGCCGTTTATTGCCGTTTCGCTCGCGCTCATCGCAATCTCCATCATCCCGTTCGGACCGGAAATCGACGTCTTCGGTTACCGGACATACATGCAGATCAGCGATGTGAATGTCGGAATTTTGTTTATTCTTGCCATCGCGGCAGTAAGTGTCTATGGAGTAGCGCTCGCCGGCTGGTCTTCCAATAACAAATATTCCTTGCTCGGCGGATTACGCAGCAGCGCGCAGATGATCAGCTATGAGCTGCCCTTCACGCTCGTAATCGTCTCCCCTTTGCTGCTGGCGAATCATTTGAGCCTGCGCAGCATCGTCGATAGCCAGGCCGGTTATTATCTGGGATTTATTCCGCGCTGGAGCATTTTTCAGATCCCCTTCCCGCAGATCTTCGCGTTCATCATTTTTATGATCGCGGGCTTTGCTGAAACCAACCGCGTCCCGTTTGATCTGCCGGAAGCTGAAAACGAATTGGTGGCCGGTTTTCATACCGAGTACTCCAGCATGAAGTTCGCCTGCTTTTTCATGGCCGAGTACGCCAACATGGTCACCATTACCTGCATCGCGACGACGCTTTTCTTGGGCGGCTGGCATCCACTGTTTCCAGCGCCGTATTCGAACTGGATCGCGCCGCTGGTGTTCTTTGTGGCCGCGATTCTCTGTTTCATAGCCGGGGTTCAAAACGTTCGCAAGCGCGACCGTTACACGTTCCCTGTCTTCGGGATAGCATTCCTGATACTCGCAGCCATTTTCGCGGTTCCACTTTTCTGGCAAGTGACCATGCCGATCTTCTGGTTTTGCGCCAAAGTCGGATTTCTTCTGTTCACGTATATTTGGGTGCGCGGCACTTTGCCGCGTTTTCGCTACGACCAGCTCATGAAATTCGCATGGACGTTCCTGTTCCCATGTGCTCTAATCAACCTGCTACTCACCGCTCTCTTTGTGGCGGTCTTTTAACGGGCCTCATGGATACCGTTCTCTTCATCATCTTTGCCGTTGTCGCAATCGTCTGCGCCTTCAATCTGGTCCTGCAAAAACACCCGATTTCGAGCGCGCTCTCTTTGATCGGCGTCATGGGCTCGCTCGCCGTCCTCTATTTACTGCTCGGAGCTGAGTTCATCGCCATGGCGCAAATGATCGTTTACGGCGGCGCGGTGATGGTCTTGTTTGTTTTCGTCATCATGCTGCTGAATGCGGGCAGCGAGAAGGCCAGCTCGAAATCGTGGTTTGCACAATTAGCGGGCCTGCCATTACTATGCGCATTCGTCGCCGTACTCGGTTTCTTCGTGCGCGCCGCAATGCCTGTTCTGCGCGGTGTGCGCTTCGGAACTTGGGTCGGCGGCACGGCAGAACGCATCGGCCAGGTGCTGTTCACGCAGTATCTGCTGCCCTTTGAAGTGATCTCGATCTTAATTCTGATTGCAATTCTCGGCGCTGTCGTTCTGGCGCGAAAGGAGATCGATTAGTGTTGCCGCCCGTCCCACTTTCCTGGTATCTCGTCTTAAGCGTCATTCTGTTTGCGCTGGGCGTCGCCGGATTTCTTTATCGGAAAAGCGTCATCACGGTCTTTATGTCCATTGAGCTGATGCTGAACGCCGTCAATCTGAGTTTCGTCTCGTTTTCTTACGAACTCAAGCGCGTCGATGGCCACATCTATTCGTTCTTCGTCATGGTGGTTGCTGCCGCTGAGGCGGCAGTCGGTCTCGCCATTATCCTGACCGTCTTCAAAAATCGCGGCACTCTGCAAATCGATGAAGTCGATTCGATGAAGCTCTAAGGAAGATCATGATCCTCTGGCTCATCCCGCTCTTTCCGCTCATCGGTTTCCTGCTCAACGGACTCTTTGGCAGGCGTATTTCCAAATCGCTGGTAAGCGTCATTGCCGTTGGCTCCGTAGCCGTATCGTTCCTGTATGTCATCGCGCTGCTGGCGCGAATCTGGCCCGTCGCTACGCCTTACGCCGAGCATGACTTTACCTGGATTCAGAGCGGCTTCCTCCAAATCGGGTTCGATCTTTTTGTCGATCGCTTGAACACGGTAATGCTGCTGGTCGTCACCGGTGTCGGTCTTATCATTCACGTTTACTCGATCGGCTACATGCATGACGAGGATAGCTATTACCGGTTCTTCAGTTACCTGAACCTGTTCATGTTTTTCATGCTGCTGCTGGTGCTTTCTTCCAACCTTTTGTTGATGTTTGTGGGTTGGGAAGGCGTCGGCTTGTGCAGTTATCTACTGATCGGTTATTACTTCAGGGAAGATTTCGCCACCAATGCCGGAAATAAAGCGTTCATCTTCAACCGGATCGGTGATTTCGGCTTTTCGCTCGGCATCTTTCTGACCGCGATTACGTTCAAGACGCTCGATTTCGGAAAGATCGCCGCCGCTGTGGCAACCATGCCCATCGAGGCCAAAGCCGGGGCATTAACCGCCATCACCGTTCTGCTGTTCATCGGCGCCACTGGCAAATCCGCGCAGATTCCGCTATACGTTTGGCTGCCTGATGCCATGGCGGGTCCGACCCCTGTCTCCGCGCTCATCCACGCCGCCACCATGGTTACCGCGGGTGTCTACATGGTTGCGCGCGTCTCCTTCCTCTACGATCATGCGCCTGTCGCGATGACACTAGTTGCCGTTATCGGCCTCTTCACTGCGGTGATGGCCGCCACTATTGGCATGGCGCAAACCGATATCAAGAGAGTCTATGCGTATTCGACGATTTCACAACTCGGATACATGTTCCTGGGCGCGGGAGTGGGCGCGTACTCAGCCGGCATTTTTCATTTGATGACGCACGCGTTTTTTAAAGCACTTCTTTTTCTTGGCGCCGGCAGCGTGATTCATGGGCTCGGCGGCGAGCAGGACCTCCGGCACATGGGCGGCCTGCGCAGGGCCATGCCTATCACGTTCTACACCCTTGGTATCGCCAGTTTGGCAATTTCCGGGTTCCCTGGATTTTCCGGCTTCTTCAGTAAGGATGCGATTCTGTCTGCCGCTTACACCAACGCGCCTTGGATGTTCTGGATCGGCGCCATCACCGCCGGCCTGACGGCGTTTTACGTGTTCCGCGCCTATTTTCTGGCCTTCTTCGGCAGTTATCGCGGTCATCATCACCCGCATGAATCGCCCCGCATCATAACCATTCCGCTGATCGTGCTGGCCATACTCGCAGCCGGAGGCGGATTCATCAACGTTCCCGCATGGCTTTCGCCGCAATTGCCCATGCACGGGCAGGAAAACGGAACCGCAATGGCCATCTCCGCTGCGTTCGGAATCATCGGCATCATCGTTGCCTGGTTCCTGTATGTGGCGCGGCCGTCTCTTGCGGAATCCGCCAGGAACGCGCTTGGCCCCATCTATTCTTTGGTCTTCCACAAGTATTTTGTCGACGAACTATATCAAGGCGCTGTTCGAAAGCCGGTGGAAGGCATATCGCGTTTGGTGCTCTGGCGCGGTGTCGATGAGAACGTTATCGACAACTCCTTCGTGAATGGATTGGGCCGCACCATTCGTGGCTGGGGCGCATTACTGCGTCACCTGCAATCGGGCAGCATTCGCAACTACGCCACCTGGGTTTTCGCCGGGTCGCTTCTGGTTATCTTCGTTCTTGGATTGGTGGGAGGCCTACGATGATTGCGCTGGCCATCGTTCTGGCGCTTCCACTGCTAGGCTTCTTCGCTATTCTTTTTGCGCCGCGCGAGTCGAAAATTTCCTTCGGTATCGCGTTCGCGGCGTCAATCTGCGCATTCTTCGCCTCGCTCGGGCTCGTTCCCCCGGTTCTGGCCAACGGCGCGCAATTCAGCTCGGTCATCAACGCGGCCTGGATCGACAGTCCAGGCCTCCAGATTCGTTTTCACCTCGGCATTGATGGAATCAGTCTCTGGCTTGTCTTATTAACTACACTGCTGCTGCCCATCGGTATTTGGATTTCGCAGAGCATGATCCTCGAGCGCCGAAGGTCATTTTTCGCGCTTTTGTTGCTTTTCGAGTTCGGCCTGCTTGGCGTCTTCACATCACTCGATCTGTTCGCGTTTTACGTCTTCTGGGAAATCGCGCTCGTCCCGATGTATCTCATGGTCGGCGGCTGGGGCGCCTCCCGCCGCGGTCCAATAGCTCTCAAGTTTTTCGTGTACACCATGCTTGGGTCTGTCCTGATGCTGGGCTCCATCCTCTACATACACAGCCAGGCCGGCACATTCGATTACGTCGAGCTCATGAACGCGCTGGCATCCGGCCGCGTGTTCCTCACCTCCAGGCAGCAGCTTCTCTTATTTCTCGGCTTCTTCGCTGCGTTTGCCGTCAAAACGCCGATTTTCCCGCTCCACACCTGGCTTCCCGATACGTACACACAGGCTCCCGCCCCGGCCACGTTTCTGCTCGCAGCCGTCATGTCGAAGATGGGTGCCTACGGCCTGTTGCGTTATTCCATCACGCTCGCTCCCATGGGTGCGCACCGCTGCGCGGATTGGGTCATCGTGCTGGCGATTATCGGAATTATCTACGGCGCGCTGCTCGCCCTGATTCAGCCGAATATTAAGCGGCTGATCGCCTATTCGTCAGTCAGCCACCTCGGCTTCGTTGTTCTCGGCATCTTTGCGCTCGATCAGCAGGGCGCCGACGGCGCGGTTTACCAGATGATCGCGCATGGCCTCTCTACCGGTGCCCTATTCATTCTGGCCGGCTATCTCGAACAGCGCCGTCAATCGATGGAAATTTCTGATTTCGGCGGAATCGCGACGCCGGCGCCGAAGCTTGCAACGGTCTTCATGATTGCTCTGCTGGCCAGCGTGGGCCTGCCCGTCTTGTGCAATTTCATCGGCGAATATCTGATTCTTCAAGGCGCCGCGATCGCTCACTTCTCATGGGCCGTCTACGCAGCCATCGGGGTCATTCTTTCGGCAGCGTACATGCTTTGGATGTATCAGCGCACCTTTCTTGGCAAGACGAATGAGCGCAATCAGGGTTTTGCAGATCTTGCCGGCCGCGAATGGGCGCCCTTAATTCCTCTTGTGCTGCTGATGGTCTGGCTGGGTACGTACACGCAATCCTTCCTGCCGTCCATCAGCTCCGCTACTGCTCATCTACTCGATCAGAGCAATATGAGCAATGAGTACCGCGTACAACTCGTGGTACCGTCTCCAAACGCCGCGCCCCGCCTCGAGGTCAGCGATGTTCGGTAATTTCCAGCCTGCGTCCGTCGAGTATCTGCGTTTCCTTCCGGAAATTCTGCTCAGCGCTTTCGGAATCATCATCATGATGCTCGAGGCGGTCTCCAAAGGGAAACGCACATACCTGGGCGTCATCGCGCTGATTGGAATTGCTGCTGCGTTCGCCGCCAATGCCTGGGCTTATTTCAATGGCGGACCCGCATTCCAGAACATGATCTTGATCGACGGTTACGGCGCGTTCTTCCGCGGCCTTGTTCTTGTGGTCGGCTTTTTATGCATCCTCGCCGCATTCAGCTATCTGGAACGCGAACACGCGCAAACGGGCGAATATTACGCCCTGATCCTGTTTTCGCTCGTCGGCCAATGCATTCTATCGACCTCGACCGATCTGATCATGGTCTTTATCGGCCTCGAGATCTCATCTATCGCGACCTATATTCTGGCCGGTTTTCTCCGTGATGACACCCGCAACAATGAATCCGCCTTAAAATATTTTCTGCTTGGCTCATTCGCCACGGCGTTCTTGCTCTACGGCATCGCCTGGATCTATGGCTTAACCGGTTCTACCAATCTCGAAGAGATACGCCGGGGATTGACGCAAGGAACGCAACCCCTGGTATTGATCGGCCTCGCTGCGGCGTTGTTGTTTGTCGGTTTTGCATTCAAGGTCTCGGTCGCGCCCTTTCAGGTATGGACACCGGACGTATATCAGGGCGCGGCTGCGCCTGTTACTGCTTTTCTGTCCGCTGGACCTAAGGCCGCCGCTTTCGCCATCTTCTTTCGCGTTTTCCTGACTTCGTTCCGCCCGTTCAGCGATCGCTGGCTGCCGCTAGTCTGGGGCTGTGCTTTGGCAACCATGATCATCGGCAACTTCGCCGCGCTACTGCAAACGAATATCAAACGGCTGTTAGGTTACAGCTCCATTGCGCACGCCGGTTACGTCATGATTGCGTTTACCGCCGCCTCGCAAATCGGCACCGCAGCGGCGATGTTCTATCTCGCCTCTTACGCGCTGATGAATATCGGCGCGTTCGCCATTATCAGTCATATCGCCGGACGCAACGAACGTCACGTCAAGCTGGAGGATCTTGCCGGCTTGGGACGCCGTGAGCCGGTCATTAGCGCGCTGCTTGCCGTATTTGTCTTCTCGCTCATCGGCGTGCCGCTCACAGGCGGCTTTTTCGGAAAGTTTTATGTTTTTCAGGCAGCGCTGAATTCCCATCTGGTCTGGCTCACTGTTCTTGGACTCATTAACAGCGCTATCGCCGCTTATTACTATCTGAAAATTTTGTTAGCCGTGTACATGCAGGAACCTGCCACCATTGCGCAAGAGAGTCTTCCCGCGCCTGCGCCCAGTTTGCTGGTAGCCATATGGGCCAGCGCTATCGGTACGCTTTTCCTTGGTATTTTCCCCTCGGCCGTATTGTCGTTCGCCTCACTTTCAGCCGCGCCTTTCCGCTGAGCGATTTTTCAGCCCTCCCCAAACTCCAGTCACGCCCTTCTTCTCTTTTATTATCAACAACTTGCCTCCAAACCCTTGCAGCCGCATGAGACACTGATAATAGCAATAGATTTCCCGGAAACACGCCGGTAGAGGCCGCTTACCCCTCTCCGGCGTTTTTCTTTTTCCACCACCAGAAAGGAATTTTTCAAATATGGCGACAGCCGCACAAGTCAAAGCAAACCGCGAAAACGCAAAGAAGTCATCCGGACCCATCAGCGAGGCCGGCAAAGAAACGTCCAGCATGAACAATTTCCGCCATGGCCTCACCGGACATGCATTCTTTTTCCTCGAATGGGAAAATCCGGAAGTTTACGATGCCCTCAA
>JAJPJN010000105.1 GCA_021324185.1 Terriglobia bacterium
ACTTTGAATTTGCCGGTAAGGCCGTGTTTGGTGGCGTTTTGGGAGACGATGGCTTTGCCTTCTTCGGTGGTTGCGCCGGTTGAGAGTTGTGCATTGGCGCGGTTGGCAAGAAGTTTGGCGGGGGAGAGGGGACCGCTTGCTTCTGCGCGCGGCTCGGTTTCTGTATGGGGTGATTTCTTTCCGGCTTTGCGGGCCAGTTTTTGTGCCAGACGGCGTTGTTGACGTGGTGTCATTTGGGATTGCTCTCCTCGCTTTATAAGCTAATGCCGCCGCCGGCGCGACGCGCTAGATCTACACCAGCCGAGACCAACAATTTTTCATCGAAGTTATTGAGGGGATTAGAGAAAACCGGAAAACAAATTTTTTTGCGAAGTTTGTGACGCATAAAAAACATTGGGGCTTCATCCCCAGATGGAGGATGAAGCCCCTTGTTGCCGCTACCGGGAGTAGCCGCGTGTATTACGGATTGGTCGCGAGCGGTCCGCTCCAGTTACCGACCACCGCTTGATCTCCGGGCAAGCCGAAGCCGGTGATCTGGTCGGAGAAGTCAAACACGTTGGTGCCGCTGACGTTCAGGATCCAGGTTCCGCTACGGAACACGCCGATTCGTTTACGGCCCGTACCGTTCCAGTTACCGACCACCGGGATATCACCCGGCAGACCATAGGAGTACTGCTGGTCACTGGAGCTGTAATAGCCGAGTCCTGTGCTGTTGACGATCCAGGTGCAAACACCCGGCTGTCCAACCGCGGGACAACGGAACACACCGATCTGGTCGGAACCGCCAGGGAGGCCATTCCAGTTGTTGGCAACCGGATAGTCACCGGGCAGGCCGTAGGAATTGAATACTGCCGTGGCCGGATCGAAGGCCATCTTGCCTGCGAAGTCGAGCACGAAGGTACAGACACCGGACGCCGGGCAACGGAACACACCGAATTTGGTGCGGCCGTCGCCGTTCCAGTCTCCGACCACCGGGATGTCACCGGGCAGACCGAAGAAGAAGACGCCGTCCTTCAGCCCGTTTGTGCCCACAACACTTGGATTCCATGTACCGTCGTTGTTCAGATCCAGGAACCAAGCACCCAGACTGGGCCGGAAGACGCCGATCTGCTGTGAACCAATTCCGAGCCAGTCGCCAGCGACCGGATAGTCGCCGTCGAGACCGAAGATCCGGAACTTGTCAACGCCCGATTCGAACTTGTAGTCGCCGTTGACATCGAGCGCGAACTGGGCAGGACCACCGGAGCCCGGCACGTTGCTTCTGAAGATACCAATCATGCCCGCTGTGGTGCTGCCCACGGCGACAGTGACTGGAATCGTCGTCGTAGCGCCAAACGAGTCCTTCAGGGTAATGTTAGCCGTAAATGTGCCGATTGGTGCACTACCGCCGGGCAAACTGGCGCAGACCTGGACGGGCGTGTAGGTGGTTGCCGACAGCATTTGACCAACAAGTGCGCTAGCCACTGGCGATGTCACCAAAGTGATCGCCGGGCTGCTAACGCTGCTGACGGATGCGCTAGCGATGGTGTCACTTCCGCCGTTTATCCCGAGGTAGAACGTCGGACTATTGGCAGTAACAGCTCCACCAGAGCACAAGCCGTTACCGCTGACTGTTCCGCCGGCATTCTTCGTCAGCGGGAGTACGATACCAGCCGACGATAGCGCTGACGACGGGTATGCGCTCGTGGAGCTAACAACAAGCGAAGGCTGAGTGGTTACAGTGATCGTAACCGGCACAGTGACTGCTGTCAGACCAGGAGGCGGGTTGCTTGACGACGGCGGCGGGCTGAAAGTAATTGTGCCGCTATAGCTGCCTGCGACCAGGTTTTGAGCGTTCAGAGTAGCTGTATAGGGGCAGGTCGTGTATGTTCCTGAAGAGGAGCAGCCGTTGCTGGGAGTCACAGTCAGCACGCCAGCCGGTAAACCCGACACCGTAGGCGCCTGGGTCGTGAACGTTGCGCTGTTGTATGTGAACAATGCCAGCGTCAGCGACTGGTTGCCGCCATTCGGCAACTGACTGCTCGTAGATCCCTGGGGCGCTGAGTAGGTCAGCGATCCAGGGCTCACAGACATGCCATTGCCGATATTCAGCGTAATCGGGTAATTGCAAGTCGTGCTAGCGCTATTGCATGCACCCGTCGGCGCACCGGTTTGGGTCACGTTGCTCGTCACGGTTAGATAGGCCTGATAGAGCCCGTTTGCGACGCCAGACGGATTGGCCTGGACGACGATCGTCTGCGATGCACCAGCAGATAGGCTTCCGGAGGCACCGGAGACGATGGTGAGCGATCCCGAAGGCGCGTTGCTGGAACCTCCGCTGAGGTTAGCTGCCGGCACACCTGTAATGGTTGCCGTATAAGTGCCTGTGCCGCCGGTTGCCGTTACAGTAGCCGGAAGTTGTGAACTACCGGTCGAGCCACCCGGGAACGGGAAGTTAAAGGAGGTCGGACTTACCGCCAGACTACCGGGTGCTGTCCCTGCCGCGTTAACCGTCAATGTGAACGGGAAGCTGGGGGTATTTGATACGCCGGCGCCACTGAACGAAATGTTCGCCGTGTATGTTCCCGCGGGTAGCGAGCTGTTGTTATTTGTGTACATGGTGGCCAAGCAGCCCGTATCCACGGTCATGTTGACGACCTGCGGCGAAACGGAAGCAGTACCGCTCGGAAGTGTGAAGCACGGAGGGGTACTGGTGAAAAATGTATTTCCGCTCGGGCCGCTAGTGCTCGTGAACGCCGCCGCATAATTAACACTTCCGCCGCCGGTGTAGATGGTGAACGGAATAGTTACTACGGGAGTTTTATTTGCGGTGCCTTGCGTAACGGTGATGCTAGTGGACGAGCTAGTCGTGACAACCAGGTTCGTGTTGACGACGTAGTTGAGCGTAAGGGTGGCTGGGGAGTTGTCGGCCGAAACCCCGCTCGTCCCGCAATTCGAACCTGTAAACGTTAGCTGCTGAGTGGTGACACCCGGATTGCTGGTGCTCGCATTGCCATTCAGCGAGATCACATAGGAGGTATTAGACACCTGAGTAACAGTAAACGGGCTGCCACCCGGCAGAGTGCCCGGGGTTATCGTGCAGGCCGCACCATTTGAGACTGAGATGGTAACGCTCTGGCTTCCGGGGTTGGAGCCGTTGTAATTGGCAGTGAAGGTCAGGGAAGGAGGAGCAGACGGGGTCGGGCTGGTAGTCAAGATGAGGTCCTGATACTGGACCGCGGCGAACAGGACATCGTTAGCTCCGCTGTTGAACGAATTTCCAACGAGCGTTGAACTATACGGAGTTTTATAGCCTATTTGCGCGCCGGTGGTGGTTACGGACCCGCTTCCACTCAGGCTGCCCCCGCTGGTTGAGCCATCCAGGAAAGCTTCCCTTTGGGGATTCACTGAAACTGCATTGAAGGTTCCTGTAACGCCGGCGGCCGATAGCTGTGATTGCTGAAGGTTTCCACCGCTTGCAGTGAGGCGACCCCAGGCCGCTCCACCGGTGTTGGATTGACCGGCAAAGTAAGTCTGCCCATCGCTATCGACAGCGAGACTCATGATGTTGTTCATCGGGAAATTTTGACTTGGGAACGAAATCCACTGCGGTGAGCCGCTGGACTGTTTGAACTCTGCAACGAATGCGCCGGGACCGCCGGAGGTCAGGGAGCCCAACTTAAAATTGGAACCTGCGGTACCGCCTACGTACACCAAGCCATTTGCCGCTGTACCACTTGCACCAATGGCGACAGCGTTCGCAGAGTCGCAACCCGTCTGCCCGGGGTTGCTCGCCGGATTACAGGTTGAACCGCCTCCCGAACCGCCGCCGAACACGTTCGCGCTGGTCACGGCCGAAAAATCGAACTTAATAACCGCGTAAAAGGCATATAGGCCAGCAGTGAGACTCTTGGTGCTGGCGACCGGGAACCCACCGGAGCTACCGATACTGCTTGTGCTGCCGACGACGTAGACATTGCCGCTGCCATCAGCGGCCAGAGCGTTGACCTGATCTGTGCCGCTGCCGCCGAGATATGTCGATGCGATGAGATTACCCTTAGGATCCATCTTGGCCACGAAGCCATCCGTGGTGCCACCGCCGAAGGTGCTGTAAGGCGCGTAAACGACTGAAAGCCCGCCAGTCGTCAACCCGCCAATGTAAACGTCGTTGGTCGCATCGAGGGCGATCGCGAAAGCCTGGTCGACTTGGGGACCACCGAAGTAGGTGAGATATGCCAGCGACTGGCCATTTGACGACAATTTTGCGGCAAACGCATCAACTCCACCGCCGAATCCTGGCCCAACAGTCATGGGGAGGTTGGCACTAGAGGTATAACCGGCAATGTAAACGTTATTGTTGGAGTCAACCGCAACTCCTTTTGCGACGTCATCGCCGTTGCCGCCCAGGTAAGTTGACCAGATGAGCGTCGTGCCATCTGCGCTCATTTGCGTCACGAAGGCATCGTATCCGGAGCCTTTGGTCGACTGGTAAATGGGGGTGGAACCGCTGGCCGGTTGCGGCGTAAGCGGGAAATTGATTGAATTCGTCTGACCTGTGAGGTAAACGCCGTTGTTGTTGGCTGCGACGCCCCAACCCTGGTCGTCACCTGAGCCGCCTATAAAGGCTTCGACCATCAAGACGGGGTCGATTACGACGGCCTGATGGCGGTCATAGGCACCGAGTTTGAAGGCCACTTCATTCTTGGAGATAAGAACATATTCGCCATCGACTAGCTTGCGCTCGCCGTTGACCGTCTGGTAAACGAGCGGCTTCTGATTGATGCTCTTGCCTGCGCCCGCTTCGACCACCAGGTTGCCCGCGTTGTCGATTGCGAGGCTCTTCTGGCCTGTAAAGGCGAGGTGGATCGCATTGGGGTCCGCACCCGGCTTCACAACGAAGTCATACTCCATGTTGCGCTCATTGCCGCGGTATGCGAGGTCGATACCGGGATAAACATCCTGGTAGCGAACCTACCCATAATGCGCAACGCCGATCACCCATTTGGACCGGTCGTTACCAATCAGATAATTGCTCTTTCCGACTTGCTGATCTTCCGCAACCACTTTGGGCGCGGGGTTGGCGTTTTGGAGTTTCATCTCCAACACGGCCGGCTGTTTGCCGCCCATGCTTAAAACCGCCTCATTCGAGGTTAAGAATGCAGTGTACGATTTGGCGCGCGCCACGTACTGAACCCGCCCGTCGGTCTGGCCCTTATTGGGTTCGAATGCCAGCGGTAATTTGCCGACATTCTGCATGAGCTTTTCCTTGGACGGCGCGACTGGGTGAGCAGGCGCTTTTCCGTGAACAAACGCGGCCCCTGACGCCGCGGCTATCACAAACGCTAAGCCTGCGCCTAACGCGTAAATACTTCGAGAATGAGTCTTCTCGGACGAAATATTCATACAGAGGTATTCCTCACAGTCTCCCTTTATAATCTGTTTGTTCGACACACGCAACTTTTTTTTAGGTAGCAACAACCTGGAGAAGCCCAATGGTTATTTAGGCTTGCCCTCCACCACGATAGTAGTCAGGCGATCAATGGTAATATATCGTGCATATTTAGTTTTGGCAACGGGAAACGTCAACGGGTTGGCGTTTTCGGGGTCAAAAAAGCACACGGCGAGTGGGCGGGAAAGACAGACCCGCGTGTTGGGCCCGGTCCGGGCATTATTGAAAAAGTGGCGCAAAACGGTCGCGGCAGCAAGCGCGCCCCCCGAAGAGCAGCGGATTTGTTTCCTTGCCTCGGGCCGCGCATCCGCGCCCTTTGCGCTTCCGAGCAACCTTATTAAAGTCACTTAATCGTGCACACGTTTGTCAGAATTTGCCAAGTAACGGTACTCCCATGGCCACCTGAACTATCGGGGAATCTATGTTTTCGCGACGGTAGAGGCGGCATCAGATTACCATTCCTGAGAGCTAAACGTTGAAGACCCATGACACGCTTCCGCCGGAAGCACTAAGCCGCGAAACTGCCGATTCGCATATAAAGCAAGTTCCGGAACAAGAGCAAGTATCTCAAGAGGAGTTGCGAGAAACGCTTCTAAGGCTGAAATCGCAACTCGAGGTAGCGCGCAATGCCGCAAGAGCAGAGGCCAGAGCGCGGATTGAAGAACGCGATGAGGCCCGCGCGTCCAAGCAGAAAGCGGATCAGGAGATTCTAGAGCTGCGGCGGCAGATCGCGCGATTGAATACGGTACTCGAAGCCGAAAGACGGCGCGCGGAGTCGGTTGAGGCAGAGCTTCGTTCCAAAGAGGGCGCCGCGGCGCGCGAAAAGGCCGGGGTTGCAGACGGAGACATGAGTGATGCCGAGCTAATTGCGGCATCGCCGCTATTCGACGCAGCCTGGTACCGGAAGCGGCATCCGGATGCGGGGGAGACCGCGCTCGCTGCAGCCATTCACTTCCTGAGCGCCAATCCCAAGGAGCCACGCGATCCAGGTCCTAAATTCGATGCCAAGTGGTACCTGGAGCAGAATCCGGAT
Organism: Terriglobia bacterium; assembly: GCA_021324185.1. Lineage (GTDB taxonomy): Bacteria > Acidobacteriota > Terriglobia > Bryobacterales > Bryobacteraceae > Bog-105. The sequence goes on from JAJPJN010000105.1 coordinate 6,462, forward strand.
CTCGGGGCCTCTGATCTCAATCCGCTGGTGCACTATCTTCGGTTTGGCGCGGCCGAAGGGCGGAAGATCCGGCCGGTGGCCATTAGCGCGGCTACCGAAGCAGAACGGGAGCTGGAGCGGCAGATCCAGCTCATCAAAGACAGCCCGCTGTTCGATGAGGAATGGTATTACGAACAAAATGCCGATGTGGCGGGAGTTGGCGTTAGCGCGGCGGCGCATTACCTGAAGTTTGGGGCGGCTGAGGGGCGGAACCCCGGCCCGAATTTCGACGGCAAATGGTACCGGAACCGCTATCCGGATGTGGCGGCCGGAAATTTCAATCCGCTGGTTCATTACATTGAGTGGGGCGCGGCGGAAGGGCGGGAAATCCGGCCGGTTTCGATGGACGAGACGGGCGGCCCGGCGATTGCGGCGCTCGAATCCGTCCGGACGCGCTATAGCAATCTCAGCCCGCTGAATGTATTGATGCTGCGCGGCAGCACGCGCCGGCTCAATATCGTCACCGACAGTGTGAACAGCGGCTCTTTGTTCGGCGGGGTGGGCACGGCGCTCATTTTGGGCGCGCTGCTGGCGCGGCGTCTCAATATGCCGCTGCGCATCGTGACGCGCAAAGAAGTTTCAAACGCGCAAAACATCGACGATGTCCTTCGTGTCAACGGAATCGATTGGGATCAGAACATTGAGTTCGCTCACTCGCCTCATCAAAACGCGGCTTGCGTTCCGATTTCCGAACAGGATCTGTTTCTGACCACATCCTGGTGGACCACAAAGCCGGCGTTGGGGAGTGTTCCGAAGCAGAAAATTATTTACCTGCTTCAGGAAGATGAGCGCATGTTTTATCCGTTTGGAGATGAGCGGCTGAGGTGCAGGGAAACGCTCGAAAACGGAGACGTTCACTTCATCGTCAATTCCCAACTATTGTTTCAGCACTTCATTAGCGGCTGCGAGCCGCTGCGGAATTTCGAGAACAAAGCCGTCTGGTTCGAGCCGGCTTTTCCCTCCAGCCATTACCATGCCGAGCCCAGCCGCCTGAACGCCACCGGGAAAAGAAATTTTTTCTTTTACGCCAGGCCGCAAAACGCGCGCAACCTGTACTACAGGGGCCTGGAGTCGATCAATGCGGCGATTGAGGAGCGCATCCTGACTGCCGATGAATGGGAGATCTACTTTGCAGGCCGTTTGCTCGAAAACGTAATTTTTCCCGGAGGGATCACGCCCACGCTGATGGAGAACCTGCCTTGGGCCGAGTATGCGGCTTTGGTCCGGCAGATGGATGTGGGGTTGTGTCTGATGGAAACACCGCATCCGAGCTATCCGCCTTTGGATCTGGCGGCGAGCGGCGGCGTGGTGGTAACGAACCGCCATGGCATCAAGACTTCGCTTGATGGCTACTCGCGCAATATCATTTGCGCTGAGCCAACGGTGGAGGGATTGAAAGAGGCGATCCGCACGGCAGGCCGGATTGCTTGCGACCCCAAAACGCGGCTCGAGAATTATCAACGGAACACTCTGCAGCGCGACTGGATTGCTGCATTGACACCCGCTATCGATGCAACACTGGCGCGGATGGGCGTGCGGGCATAAATGTTTACCGCGGTTTCACGCGAGCCGATTGCTTACGCGCACCCCTGGGATGTTCCGTTTGAAGAACGGATTGCGGCTTTAACGGCCAAATCCCGGCGCATTGCATATTTTTACGGCCGTCCCGACACCAGCACTTTCCGGTATCGCGTTTTTAACATGGTAGAGGCGCTCGAGGCAGCGCCGGACCTGGACATCTCGGCGTCCTGGTTCACCTGGGATGATCTGTGGACGGCAGAGAGTTTTCTCGACCGGGCCGATGTGCTGGTGTTGTGCCGCGTTTCCTATGAGGCGAACGTTCACCGTTTAATCACTCGGGCGCGGGCGCGCGGTTTACCTATTCTTTTCGATATCGACGATTTGATCTTCGACACCGATTACACGCACCTGATCGTTGAGACGTTAGATCAGGAGATGCATGAAGACAAGACCTGGCTTCACTGGTTCGGCTTGATTGGACGCGTCGGCGCAACACTGCGGCAATGCGACGGCGCGATTGTCACGAACCAAATATTGGCAGAAAAGGTCAGGCAATTCGCTCCCTGGATAGACGCGCGGGTGGTGCCCAATTTCCTCAACCGGCGGCAGCAACGCATCTCTTGCGACATTTACAACGCCAAGAGCAACTCTGGCTTCGCGCGCGACGGGCAGGTGTGCGCCGGCTATTTCAGCGGAACGCCCACGCATAACCGCGATTTCGCCATCGTGGCGCAAACGCTGGCCCGCTTGCTTGGGGAATATCCGCAATTGACGCTCCGGGTTGTGGGTTTTCTGGAGCCGAAGGGTGCATTGTTGAAGCACAAAAGCCGCATTGAAGTATTTCCGCTACAGGATTTTTTGAACCTGCAGCGCTTAATCGGGCAGGTCGAGATCAATATCGCGCCGCTGCAAATGAATGAGTTCACCAATTGCAAATCCGAGCTGAAGTATTTTGAGGCGGCAATTGCCGGGACATTGACCATTGCGACGCCGACGTTCACGTTTGAAAGAGCGATACGCGATGGCGAGACTGCGCTCCTGGCGCCGGCGCAGGGGTGGGAAGCAAAGATTCGAGAGGCGATCGGGATAGTGGAAAATACGGCCCGGTACCGCGAAATGGCCGAGGCGGCATACCGGCACGTGGAAGACACCTATAGCTGGCATCGATTCGGCGATGCGATTGAGGCGGCGGTGTTCGGGAGAGGAGCCGGCGGGGTTGGGGATCAGCAGGTCGCGGCGGCGGCTCAGTAAATCAGAATCGAGGCAAGTGGTAGCGCCGAACTGAGCTATAGCGGGACAACAGCAATCTCACGGCCAGAAGCTCTGATAAGCCGTTTCATATCCTCCGAGTCACTGCACAGAATCATTGCCTTCCGGCGGAGGGCTGTTGTTACGACAACCGCATCGACAATATGCGTAGTTCTGGTCTTACCTAGCAGCCGTCCTGCCTCATGCGCCTCACTCTCGCCAAGAGTAGTCACCACGCACCCCGTCAGAAAGCGGCGCAGTTGGACTTGTTGTGGCGAGCGGCTGACCTGCGCGATCACGGGCGCAGGCACGAAAGGAACAATGCCAAATTCCAGACGAGCCTTGTGTTCTGCCCATACCCGCCGGTCATTTCTATCTGCTGCTACGAGAACGGCGGCGTCGTAGACGACATTGCTCATGCCGGACGCCGGACCGGCCGCGCGGTTCGCAGTTGCGCCCGGACAATGCGGCGGGCTTTAGTCATCTCTTTGGCGCTGAATGGTCCCTGCTCTTTTTCCCACTCGGCGATGGCCGCCAAACCAGCACGTCGCTGCAATGCTTCACGGGCCGCACCGGTCATCCAAGCCGAGATGCTTACCCCCTCCCGGGTGGCCGCTGCAAGGACCTTTTCGTGAATTGTGGGATCGATCGTAATCGCCAGCTTCGGCGACGGCTTGCCACGCGGCATACAAAACTATCCTACTGCAGTATGACACTTGCGGCCGGATCAGCGGCTGGCGGGATTATGGCAGCCTGGCGATTTCTAATCGATAATGACGCCGTCGCGCATGGTAACGGTGCGGTCGGCGAAAGCGGCGGCTTCCGGATTATGGGTAATCATCAGGATGGTTTGGCCGGTGCGCTTGTTCAAGTCGCGCAAGATGTCTAAAACTGCATTTGAGTTCTGTGTATCGAGATTGCCGGTCGGCTCGTCGGCGAGCAGAATGGCCGGTTGATTCACCAGCGCGCGGGCAATGGCGACACGCTGCTGTTCACCGCCCGAGAGGGCGCTCGGCTTATGATGCAGGCGCCGTTTGACTCCCAGTAACTCGAGAATTTGATCGAAATCGGCTGGGCGGCTGTTGACGTGAGCCAGCGCCTGCGCCAATGCGATGTTGTCGCCGGCGGTGAGCGTGGGAAGCAGATTGTATTTCTGAAAAACGAAGCCAATTTTCCGTTGCCGCAATTCGGTTCGTTGATTCTCGGTTAGGGCGCGGATGTTAACGCCGTCGATGATCGCCTCGCCTGAGGTGGGCGGCGCCAGGCCGCCGAGGATGTGAAACAGCGTCGATTTACCGGAGCCGGACGGCCCAATTACGGACAGAAACTCGCCACGGCGTACTTCGAGATTCACGCCACGTAGCGCATGCACGTCGACTTCGCCCACATGAAACGTTTTGGTCAGGCCGCGAGTGATGATAATGGAATCACTCATAGGCCAGGGCCTCGATTGCATCCTGCCGCGCCGCTTTGAGGCCCGGATAGGCCGCCCCGAGTAGAGCGCCTCCGAGAGCGATAGCCGCCGCAATGGGCCACCAGTCAGGCGTGTTCACTACAGCGAGTGAGGCAGGCATGAATTGAGTGACCAGCCCGCGCACAGCAAAGGAGAAGGCGATGCCCAGCAGGCAGCCCAAAACCGCGAGCAAAACCGCTTCGCGCACCAGGATATCGAGGATGGTCAGCGGCTTTGCTCCCAGCGCTTTCAAAATTCCGATCTCGCGCGTGCGCTCCACCACGGCCGTATACATGGAAAGAAACACAACCAGGAACCCGACCACCACAGCGATTACGGTGATGACACCGATAAAGGCCCGTAACGCAGGGACATTGTTCACGCTGAATTGCGCCACGAAATCGGCCACGGAGATGGCCTGCAGGTTGCCTTGTAACAGCTTGTTGAAGTAAGCCACTTCCTGATCTGTAAGCGCGGGGTTATCGAGCTTGACCAGTATCTCTGAGATGCGGGGCGGGCTGGCGTTGCCTGTCAGGCGCTGCAACGTCGTGAGCGGTACGATGAGGCGCCCTAAAACGCCGCCTTCGACAACGCCGCTCAACCGCCAGTTGTGATTTAACAGCTTTACTGTCTGGCCGACATGCAGCTTGTTCTGGCGGGCGTAAGCAGAATCGACGATGAGATCGTCGGGGCCGGACGGCGGGCCCCCGGCGACGAAATGAAAGCCGCCGCTCAGCTTTTCGAATGCAGGAAAGTCGACGCCGTTCAAAGTGGTGACGAGTTCCACGGGCGTGGAAAGCACCCCGACGGCTTCTTTAACGTGCGGCTGCTTTTGAATGAAGGGCACGAAGGCTTCGTTCAATTGCCCGGACGAAAAGGAAAAGCTGCCCTGCGTGGAGGGTTTTAGAAAAATATCTGCGCCCGAGCCGCGCGCCCGCTGCGCCGATTCTTCGAGCAAACCGCGGCTCAACCCGATCAGGGTGAGAATCGACATCACCTGCACACCGACTACCAGGGCGGCGAGTAATGTTCGCACCCAGCGGTGTTTAAGATTTTCGATGACTAGTTTGTTGATCATTTATCAAATCAGGGCTGCCTGGCAGTCGCGGCTCACCCTACTCTTGCGTAGCAAGAAAATCCCTGGCAACTTTGACGATTGGTTGATGCTCCACATCGACTCTTCGGTTCATGCTGCGCATCATCTCGGCGTTGATGTGATTGGACAGCATGGTGAGGGCGAATCGTACGGAGGGCTGCTGGTCCAACAAGGCTTTGCGCACGACGTAACAGGCGCTATAAGGCGGGAAGGCATGCTTATCGTCCTGCAGGGCGGTGAATTTCGGCTCACTCAATTGCGCGTCGGTTGAGTTCGCCGAGACCATATCGACGCGCTTTTGAGCCAGCGCCTGAAACAGCAATCCCAAATCCATGCTCCTGGGCGTTCCAGCCCATTGAAACCCATACACCTGATCCAGCTTGCGCAGGCCGTCCGGGCGCGTGATGAATTCGTATCCGACTCCGAGGCGCCATTTCCGTGACGCAGCAGCCGACAGAGTCGGGGTGCTGAGCTGCTGCGCTTCCGGTGTGCGAACCACCATCGCAAACGTATCGTTGAAGCCGAGCGGCGGCAGCCATACTAAACGGAAGCGTCTGAGATAGGCGTCTTTCACAACCATGTAGGCGCGCAGCGGATCTTCCGGAATGCTTTCTTTCAACACGACACTGCTTCCCGTTCCCGTGTACTCCGGGTAGACATCGATATCGCCTTTGAGGATGGCTTCGTGCGTGAGCAGGGTACCGCCCAGATCGAGCTTGCGCTCGACGCTCACATGCAGTTTGCGCTCGATCTGCTGGGCGGCGATTTCACCCAGAATGAGCGATTCGGTGAAATTTTTTGAGCCGACCACAATGCTGGGCCCGCGCGAGCAAGAACACAGCAGGATAGCGGCGGCAAGAATGGCAAGGAAGCGCGGTTTCATCGTGTTTGGAAGCGCCGCTCCAACAGATTCATTCCACCATCTGCAAGCAGCGCCAAGGCGGCCGCGGGAATAGCGCCGGCCAGAATTTCGAGGGTATCGAGCGAAGCGACGCCGCGAAAGATGAGCACGCCCAAACCGCCGCCGCCAATCACTGCGGCGATCACGGCGGTGCCGATATTCGTCACCAGGGCAATACGTATGCCCGCCAGAATGGAAGGCGCCGCGAGCGGCAGTTCGACCAGGCGCAAGAGTTGATAATCTGTCATTCCCATCGCTACTGCGGCATCACGAACGGGGTAATCGACGGTCGTGATGCCGACAATCGTGTTTCGCAGAATCGGCAATAAGGAATACAAAATCAGGCAGATGATGGCCGTGTGCTGGCCGATTCCTCCTATTAGAGGTACCGGAAGTAAAAAACCGAACAAGGCCAGACTGGGGATGGTCTGCAAGACACTGGCGACGGCGATGGAAACTTTTCTGACGCGCCTGTGCCGTGTGCTGAGAATGCCCAGTCCGACTCCAATAATGACGGCCGCGCCGCAGGAAACGCACACCAGCACGATGTGTTGAGCGGTGAGGCGCATCACGTCCTGCAGCAAGCTTTTGATGACGAAAGTGTCCACGCTTGGATCGGCTAGAGTTTAGGCGGGGGCGCCGGCTCGGGCCCTTTAATGGATTGCCGGGTTTCCACGGAGAAGAGGTGGCAATTCCCGATGTCCTGATGGAAACGGAAGCGGGGATGCATGAAGAGAGCGGCGCGGGCGTCTCCGGCGCCTTCGACGACTTTTGCCAGCCACACCCCGTCCGGTTGGCGCTGCTGGATCAGCAGCACACGGAAACCTTTGTGCACGGTGGCAAGCAGGCCGCCTCCGATCTTTATATCGCGATACGTATGTGCTTCCACTTCGTCCACGTTTCCGGTTTCTTCATCCACCCAGACGCGGCCTTTCATGGCTACGGCGAAGCGCTCCTCGATTGTCCTGGCATGGAAGGACGGATCGCCTTCCAGATCGAACACAATAGCGGGACGGCCGTCGCGCGATTCACGGCGTTCGTTTGTGAACTTTAGCGCCCTCAGAAACATGTCGATCTGTTTCTCATCTTCCGCTTGACGTTTTTCGACCTCCTTGGGCCGGCTGTATTTTTTCACTTCATAATTGACCCGGTCCTGCTCTTTTTTGGCTTCGGATGCAGACAGAGGTTTGCCGTCGCGCGCCAGCAGATGATCGATCTCCACGCCGTTGACAAAGAACCGCTCCTGCTCGGCCGTTTTGCGTTTCCTGACGCCGCCATCGGCGTTCAGTTCGTCGGTTTCCGAGTGCACGGTGCAGGAGTACTTTTCCAGCTCCTGTTCGGACTTCTTCAAGTTCGCGAGCAAGCGCTGCTTCAATTGCTGGGGGTTCGGAAGCGGCGCATCGGCCCGCATGACGAGACTGGCCGAAAACGCGAGGCAAAACAGCAGCCTCACCGGCCGGCTCTCCTGGCGGCCTCCCGCGGCAGCGTGTCTAGAAAAGCCTTCGCGGTGGGGGTGGTCGCCGAAAAAAGCTTGTCCGGGGTGGTTAACAGCTCCAGCTTGCCGCAATCGAGGACGGCTATGCGCGTCGCGACCGCGAGCGCTTCCAACAGATCGTGGGTGACAAAGACGGCGGCGACGTGATAGCGGCTGCGAAGTTGCAGGAACTGCTGCTGCATCTCATGCCGGGTTACCGGATCAAGGGCGCCAAAAGGCTCGTCGAACAGGAGAAGTCCCGGTTCGGCGGCGAGAGCTCTGGCAACTGCTACGCGCTGTCTTTGACCACCGGAGAGCTGGTAGGGTTTTCGCTGCCCGATTTCTTTATGATCGAGACCCACCTGGTCCAGTAACGCATGGGCGCGAGCGATGCGTTTTTCAACCGGCCAGCCAAGCAGCCGGGGAACAAGGGCCACATTTTGCTCTACCGTCCAATGCGGCAGTAATCCGAACTCCTGAATGACGTAGCCGGTTTTCCGCCGCAGTTCTATCGGATTCAGTTGAGCGATATTGCGGCCGTCCACGGTGATGCTTCCACTCGACGGTTCCAATGTGCGATTGATCAGGCGCAGCGCGGTGGTTTTGCCCGAGCCGCTCCGCCCCAGAAGGACCAGCGTTTCCCCGTGCTCCAGATCGAAGCTGATCCTGTTCAGGATGACGCGGCCATCCACTTGGTAGCAGACGTCCTGGAAGGAAAGATAAGGCAGGCGGATCCTTTTCCTCTACTTATTATGAAGGTCCCACGCCCGTGGGCTTGCCGGCGCGAATGAAGGCGCTCATAAATTTGCCCTCTACCTAGGGGGCAATCGCGTCAACATCCACGCCCTGCCCGCTCAGGAAGGCCCGGGCATCCTCGACGTCGTATATGCGCGTGGGCTCGACATCAATGTTCTCAAAGCCAGCCTGGGCGAGTTTTGCAACGTACTCGTCCTCCCGAAGCGCTCCCGCGATGCAGCCGACCCATAGCAGCATGTTGCGCCGCACGTCTGCGGGAACATCTCCGCGGGTGACAACATCGGAGACAGCGAAACGGCCACCCGGCTTCAGGACGCGGAAAGCTTCGCGCAAAACGCGCTCTTTGTCACCGGACAGATTGATCACGCAATTGCTGATAATCACGTCGACCGAGTTATCGGGGAGAGGAATATTTTCGATTTCGCCTTTCAGAAATTCGGCATTTTCAACCCCTGCGTTGCGCTGGTTCTCACGGGCGAGCGCCAGCATTTCATCTGTCATATCGAGGCCATAGGCTTTACCCGAGGGCCCGACCCGCCGCGCCGATAACAAGACATCAATTCCGCCGCCGGAACCGAGGTCAAGGACCGTTTCCCCGTGATGCAATTGCGCTAAGGCGGTAGGATTGCCGCAGCCGAGGGAAGCCGAGACCGCCTCTTGTGGCAGCTCGCCGGTTTGGCCGGCGTCGTACAGGTTGGACGTAATCGGATCGCAGCAGCCATCC